>CAZNBC010000189.1:0-3635 GCA_964571125.1 uncultured Bacteroides sp. | reverse complement strand
ATGCTGAAGAACGCTATCCGCGAAATGGGTGGCTACGAAGCCGACGAAGAAATCGACTAATATTCAGCGATAACCCACAAAAGAAATCAGGAGCTGTGCCTTAATCGGCGCGGCTCCTGATTTTTTATCTTTTAGGGTAGATTATAGATTGAATGAGACGTTGAATTTGCGCAGCAGACGCAGCGGCTGATAGGCGAGTTTGGCCTGACGCAGACCTTCGTCGCCGGTATCCTCCTCGCGGTTGACGTAGAGCAACTCGGGGTGGCGCTCCAGCATCATGGCGGTAAAGGCGCTTGACACCATCTCGCCCGATCCGGCTGCGGAGTGGTCCATCTTCTCGATATGGGAGTAGAGTGTATCGCCTATTACTTCGCCCATGGTGAAAGCCACTACGCCACGTCCGGGAACCATGACTGCACATCCTTCAAATCCGAAGACCTCGGGTTTGCCAAGTACTTCAAGCACCTGCAGACGCTCATAGTCGGCCGTCAAGGGCTTGTCGGCACCAACCGACTGTGCCTTAAAGAATTTCTTCACCTCCTCCATGACTTCGGGAGTTAGAGGCACGATGGTCGCGTCAGGAAATTCTGCGCGGAAGTGATTGACGTGGTTGCGCTTCTTGCTGAGCTTCTTGCCCGAGAAAGTAGCCATGCGTGGTGCTTCGTAGAGATAATCGCTCCAGTCGGTGAGTTCGGTAATCTCGGTGGCCCCAAGCTCACGAAGCTCATCCAAAGCCTCCTCGGGTACAGCCGACAGCTCAAGAGGCATCTCATGGTCGGCACAGTAATCCAGGAGCATGGGTATAGACTCCGACAGCGGCAGGGCGCCTACAGGGAGTGAGAAAGCGGGGCGGGTGACATCGTCCTCGCTCACGCCGCGTATGAAGAGTGTATCGTCAACTATGCAGTGGTTGTAGCGGAAGTAATCGCTCCACATGAATATGCCGCCGATGCTGAAGTCGCATGTGCGGTAGGGAGAGAGCGAGAGCAGTGGGCGCACTGTGGAGATGTCGCTCAGTTCAGTGGGGCGGAAGGCCAGTCGTGTGGCAGTCTTTACAATAGGTGTAATCGGGGAGACCATAACATTCTTTTTTCATCTTATCTTAAGGAACAACACATGAGAGAGGGGAATGGTTGTAACCTTATTGTAACTTTGCGTTCTGGCCCCTTGGTAATCTTTAACAGCCTTGTAATATGGCCTGTTAGGCGGGACGAAGATTTAACACTATGAATAATTGATTAGTTCCCAGTAGGTTAGACGTGTGGTGGAGGGTAAAAATGAGTATTTGTAAAATAGAGCCAAGACTTTTTTAGAGATATTAATGGAAATTTGGCTAAAAAAATCTATTTTTGTATGCTTGATATGTTATATACCTACCTATACCGTAACAGACACAATATCACAGTAATTATACCTTATGCTTAAACCAATCAAATCAGTTAGCAAACTACTTTTAGTCGCTTCGCTGATGGGTACATTGGCTTGTCCGGTGTTCGGACATGCGATGCCGGCGCCGCAGACCGCGGTTGCCGCGCAGACCGGAACGACGGCCAAGGGTATCGTCAGGGATGAATACGGCGACCCCATGATCGGAGCCAGTGTACGTGTGGTCGGAAGTGCCACTCAGGGTTCTGCCACCGACATTGACGGTAATTTCTCGATTGCCAATGTAAAGAAGGGAGCCAAACTACAGATTACAGCCGTGGGTTACAACCCCGTGGAAGTCGTATGGAATGGTACTCCGCTTGAAGTTGACCTCGGCCTCAACAGCCAGCAGCTTGACGAAGTGGTGGTGACCGCCATGGGTATTACCCGCGAGGCCAAAACCCTTACCTACGCCGCTCAGACCATCAAGAGCGACGAAGTGACCCGTATCAAGGAGACCAACTTCATCAATGCCCTCCAGGGTAAGAGTGCCGGTCTTACCATCACCCCCAACAACTCCGGTGCCGGCGGTGGTGCCTCGAAGATTATCCTTCGTGGTTCCACTTCTATTCTCGGTTCCAACCAGCCTCTGATAGTGCTTGACGGTGTGCCCATGCAGGCCAACCAGGGTACACAGCAGGGTGTTGACGGCATTATCAACGGCGGTGGTGCCAGCGGCGATGATATCCTGTCGACCATCAACCCCGAGGATATCGAAAACATGACCATTCTTAAAGGCCCGAACGCTGCCGCTCTCTACGGTTCGGCTGCGAACAACGGTGTTATCGTCATCACCACCAAGTCGGGTATGAACGGTGCTGTCAAGGTTGACATCTCCAGCTCAACCTCAATTGACCGCATAGCCATGTATCCCACGACACAGACCATGTTCGGTGCCACTTCACAGTTGCTCACCGGCGAATCAAGCGTGCTCGGTGCATGGGGTCCCGTGATCGGTAGCCGTGCTGCCGATGCCGTGGCTTCGAAGCCCTACATGATGAACACTTCCCGCGACGGTATCCGTGATTTCTTCGAGACCGGTCTTACCCTCAACAACGGTATCACCCTCTCGGGCGGTAATGAATTCTCACGCACATACTTCTCCTATAACAATACCTATCAGAAGGGTGTGATGCAGAACAACAAGTTCATGCGTCACAACGTGATGCTCAAGGAGTCATTCTCACTCTTCAACAAGAAGGTGAACATCACCACCAGCCTTAACTGGATTCACCAGAAGACCAACAACCCGCCGAACACCGGTAAGACCCTCAGCGCCCTCCACGCACTGTACCGTATGCCGGCCGACGTGGATGTACGCTACTTCCGCAACCACTATCAGCACCCCGGTACGATGAACGACATTATCGTATCCAGCCCCGAGGAAGGCAACCTCAAGCTCCTCGGTCAGCCCGAGCAGACATGGGACTGGTTCGATAAGTCGCTCAACAACCCCTTCTGGGTGACCAACATGTATAATAAGGAGTTGAAGCGTGACCGTATCATGGCCAACCTTACCCTTGACTGGAACATCTGGCAGAACCTCAAGTATCAGACCCGTCTGAGTATCGACATGCTCAAGGATGAGAACGACTACGAGACCTGGGCCGGCATGTACGAGGCGGGATGGCTGACCACCGCAGGTAATTACTCCAGCGGCAACTCCACCTCAAGTGACATCTACAATGACCACATGCTCACCTGGAACGACCGTTTCAAGGATAAGATTGACGTTAATGTAGCTGTCGGCGGTAGCTTCACCCGCCACTACGACCGCAGCAAGTCTGTAGGTGTTTACATCGATACCTGCGGTATTCCCAACGCATTCACCGTAAACAACAGCTACCGCTGGGTTAAGGCTCCCGACGGCAGCCTCATAAAGATTTCTCAGGCTGCAGCCACCGACTCATGGGGCTACAAGGACTGGAGCTCCGCATTGTTTGCCACCGCATCTATCGGTCTGTTCGACAAGGTGTATGTTGACGGTAGCTACCGTATAGAATGGGCGCAGTCATTCCAGCAGTTCACTCAGGGTAAAGGCTACAAGTCATTCGACTACTACTCGGTGGGTGCCAACGTGCTTATTGACAAGTTCCTGCCGCGTGCCGACTGGCTCAACCAATTGAAGTGGCGCGGTAGCTGGTCGGTAGTGGGTAACCCCATCCCCAACACCCTCTTCTCACGTCAGACCCTCAACTTCAGTACCGGAG
>CAZNBC010000188.1:0-3640 GCA_964571125.1 uncultured Bacteroides sp. | reverse complement strand
CGTAGAGGCATGTGAAAGTTCGTTTTCATGCACTTTCGGCCTGTGTTACTTGTTAGTATGGCAACTGTAAGTGTTAAGAAGGATTAATTATTGTAAATTATAGCGGTGTGAATTTAACAAAGGCAACCATTTGCGACTCAGGGGAATAGAGACGGATGTAACATGACTGTCACTTGGTATTTTAACAGAATGCACATTCTCGGGAATAGTGTGCTTTGGCGAAAGCGCTAATAATGAGTAACTTTGCATCAGATAAACCGACGGACTTATCGCAGCGCCGTGATCACCTTAACACCTAATCACCCCTCTTTGCAATGACAACCGTTTACCGACTCATAGCCTCCATCATATTGATTGCCTTCGGCATCTCCACTTCGCCTGCGCAGAAGTCGCTGCCTGCCGACCACAAAGCTACCGCCAATAAGGAGTCGCGCGATCAGCGCCCGATGTCCTTCGCGGAGAAGGCCTACGAAGAGGCTCGTGAGAACTCTCCCTTTGCAAAGGTGATACCCGTGAAGGTACCTTCACAGGTTCATATCAATCTCGCCGCTCAGCTCACAGACTATGCCGCCAAGTTTCTTGGTACGAAGTATCGCGCCGGCGGAATGAGCAAAAATGGATTTGACTGTTCAGGTTTTACCAGCCACATATTCGCCAACTTCGGTATCGCCCTCAATCGTGACAGCCGTGCGCAGTACACTCAGGGTGAGCAGATAGAGCTGGAGGATGTTCGCCCCGGCGACCTTCTGTTTTTCAGCAGTTCCCGCAGCGGCAAGGGCCGTATAGGCCATGTGGCCATGGTGGTGTCAGTTGACCCCGATACCAAGGCCTGTAAGTTTATCCACGCTTCGACAAGCAAGGGCATTACTTACGACCGATTCCCCGATGGAGGATATTACAGCCGTCACTTCGTAGGTGCCAAGCGCATAATTGGCGCTGATGACGTGAAGGTGCAGGCTTCTCTCTAATTAACTCAACTATTCCCTCAAGCCGTCTCTCCATAATATCCATGAGAGCAATGTCAAGACTCATATTTCTGTTCATATTTGTGATCACAGCCGGTGCAGCGTCATCGGCTGCTGTTGTTTGGTATAATCCTCAGAGTGCGGGATATGATGTAGTGCAGAATCAGGGTTGGCCCGATGAACTGCGCGGCACATATCAGCGTCTGCCCCGGCGTGTTAAGGACGATGTGGGCAAAATGGTGTGGAACCATTCGCTCAACTCCTCCGGACTTGCCGTGGAGTTTACCACCGATGCCCCTTCGATTACAGTGCGCTACAAGGTTGACGGTCAGTTAGCTATGCCCCACATGCCTGCTACCTCCGTATCCGGTGTGGACCTCTATCGTCTGTCTTCCGACAGTACGGCCGGTTTCTGCTTCGGAAATTATTCTTTTGGCGATACGGTCACCTATAATTATGCGTATCTCCACCCTTCGCTCTCGCGCTACCGCCTTAATCTGCCGTTGTATAACAGTATCTCAGGCCTTGAGATAGGTGTGCCCGAGGGCTCATCGTTCGTATTTGAGCCCCGAAGCGAAGAGCGTCCCATAGTGGCTTACGGCACCTCCATCACCCACGGAGCATGTGTGTCGCGCCCCGGTATGGCATGGACCAACATCCTCGGGCGTCAGCTCGGAATGCCTGTATACAACATCGGCTTCTCCGGTAATGGCCTATTGGCCCCGGCTGTCATATCGCTTATCGGCGAGATAGATGCCGCCGCTTATGTACTTGACTGCTTGCCCAACCTCATAAATCGTCGTGAGGGTGAGGTGTACGGGCTTGTGATTGATGCCGTCAGGTCGCTACGCCGCGTGTCGTCAGCTCCGATAGTGCTTGTTGACCATTGTGGCTACAGCAATGCCGCTACTAATACTGGACAGCGCGAACGCTACGAGAAGCCAAACCGTGAACAGCGTCGTGCTTACAATGATTTACAGGCTGAGGGTGTGCCTAATCTGTACTATGTCACCCATGACCAACTTGATTATCCCGCAGATGCTTGGGTTGACTATATCCATCCCTCCGATTTGGGCGCACAGCGTCATGCCGACGAGCTTACCCATCGTTTGAAGGGAATACTGGACCGTAAATAATCCGATAAAAAGTTAAAATAGAGTGGGGAGTGGGATTGACGCGATTATTTGTCGCGGGTAATGATGAATGACAGTATGTCGGCCAAAGCACGGTAGGCCTGCGGGTCTACGTCAAATTCAGTGGCAAGAACTTTCAGTGAGTCCATTGCTTTGGCGCTCAGTGATGCCATTGTGGAGTAAGCATAGTCAATTCCTCCGTTGCGTTTCGCGAAGTCAATCAGAATGTCGATCTGCTCGGTTGAGAGTTCCTCGGTGGCTACCAAGGCTGCCATTTCGTCATGTTCAGGCAACTCGGTGCGCGACAGAGCATAGAGCAGCGGCAGGGTCACCTTGCCCTCGCGCAGGTCGTTGCCGGTAGGCTTGCCTATGCGCGTATCGGCATAGTAGTCGAAGATGTCGTCCTTGATCTGGAAGCAGAGTCCGAGAAGTTCGGCAAACTTTCTCATGTGGCCTATGGCCTTCTCGGGTGCATTGGCGGCATATCCTCCCATCTCCACACATGCCACGAATAGCGAAGCTGTCTTGTGATTTATGATATGGAAGTAGGCCTCCTCGTTGAGCTGATGCTGCCGGGCGTTGTATATCTGGTCCATTTCGCCGACCGAGAGAAGGGTGCCGAGATGAGCCACGGACTGGACTATGCGGATGTCGCCGGTAAGGATGGCCTGACTCAGTGAGTTGCTGACGAAGAAGTCACCGATGAGTACCGCTATGTGGTTATCCCATATGCTGTTGATGGTGGGGCGTCCGCGACGGAGTTTCGTCTCGTCAATCACGTCGTCGTGAATGAGCGAGGCGTTGTGAAGCATTTCCACAGCTGCGGCGGCCGATATCACCTCGGGACTTACAGCACCGAAGAGCTTGGCAGTGAGTATCACCATTATGGGGCGTATCTGCTTGCCATGTGACTTCAGATAGCCTTCTATGATGGTCTGCATCAGGGCGTTATCTGATTTGAGCGCGCCTGATATGCAACGGTTTAGATCGGCAAGTTCTGATGATATGGTGAGCTGTATCTCTTCGAGAGTCGTCATCGGATGGGTTACAAATGCGGTGCAAAAATACAAAATCATTCTCATACCCCTGTCACTTAACCCTGAAAAAGCCGTGAAAAAACCATTAATTGGCGATGTATGGGAGATTATTACTACTTTTACGTCAGTTAATGTAATTATCCCCCCAGTCATACCCTCATGTCCGCCAACCGTCTGTTCCTGCTTGATGCATACGCTTTGATATATCGCGCCTACTATGCCCTGATGCGTAATCCGCGCATTACTTCCGGAGGGCTGAATACGTCCGCTATCTTCGGATTCTGCAACACTCTTGACGAGATACTCCGCAAGGAGGATCCGTCGCACATCGCGGTGTGTTTCGACCCCTCGGGCCCCACTTTCCGCCATGAGGAGTATGCCGAGTACAAGGCCGGGCGCGACAAGCAACCTGAGGATATTACCCTGGCCGTCCCCTATATCAAGGATATAGTACGCGCATGGAATATCGCGGTAATCGAGCGTCCTGGATTTGAGGCCGATGACG
>CAZNBC010000187.1:0-3649 GCA_964571125.1 uncultured Bacteroides sp. | reverse complement strand
CTGACAGTAAAGGATGGCAGGATACTTCTTTGAAGCGTCGAACTTGGGAGGATAGATGACCCAAACGCACATCTGCTTATTATCGGTGGTGGTCACCATGCGCTTCTCAACGGTAGGCATGTCAAGCGATGCGAGCAGTTCGGTGTTGACGTCGGTGAGCTGCTTAACCTCTCCACCGGCCACGCCGAAAATCTCGTTGGGGTAGAGCATAGAGTGACGCATTGTGATGAGGCCGCCCTCGTAGGGAGCGAGTGATGCATAGTCGCATACACCGTCGGCCACCACACTCACCTGCTTGTCGGCAAGAGCCACGCTGAACACGGGGGTAACACCATCCTTGGCTGCGATAAAGTAGATGGACTTTCCGTCAGGATTCCACGCTATGGCATCAGCGGTGTAGTCCCAATCGGAAGTGAGGTCGGTCTTTTCACCGGTAGCCATGTCCATGATGAAGATGCGGTTCTTGTCGCTCTCATAACCGTCGTGCTCCATGCTGAGCCATGCCACATACTTACCGTCGGGTGAGTAGACGGGAGCGGTATCGTAGCCCATCATGCCCTCGGTGAGGTTGCGGGTCGTGCCCTCGGCAACGTCATAGAGGTAGAGGTCAGAGTTCGTAGACACGGCATACTCCATACCGGTCTTCTTGCGCGACACATATATGAGTTGCTTGCTGTCGGGACTCCAGGCGAATGACTCGACTCCTCCGAAAGGCTTCATGGGCGATTCGTAGGGCTCGTCCTGCATGATGTCCTTTACGTTGGTCAGCGACTCACCGTCGAAGTCGGCAAGGAAGGGATGAGGTATCTCGGTCACCCACTCGTCCCAATGCTTATACATGAGGTCGTCGATAAGGCGGCCGGTAGCCTTGGGGAGGTCGGGATAGATGTCCTGAGCCGTGCGTGAATACTTCACGTTGGAAATGAGAAGCACCTTGGTACCGTCGGGAGAGAAGACGAATCCGCCCACACCGTTCTCAATATCGCTCACCTGCTTGCGTCCGCTGCCGTCGGCATTCATCACCCACAGCTGCTGTCCCTCGCCCTTAGCGGCTTTGGAGGTAAAGGCTATGCGCTTGCCGCCGTCAATCCATACACCTCCGTTTTCAGAGTCGGCGGTGCGGGTCAGGCGCTCCTGACCGGTGCCGTCAATGTTCATCACATAGAGGTCAAGATTGCTCTTGTTCTCCTCCACACTCTCGTATGACACTCCGTAGAGCACCTTGGTGCCGTCGGGCGACACACAGGGACCACTCACACGTCCCAATGCCTCAAGAGCATCAATAGAGAATACTCCGTCGGTAGACTCAAACGACGGCTTGTCGATAATCTTGCCGTCAGCCTCATTCTTGCCGCTATTGCAGGAAGAAAGAGCTGTTGCGGCAATCAGAGCCGTTGTCAACATAATTGATTTCATTATCTGATTGGATTATTTGATGATGATATTTTATTCAGTCTTTAAGTTCAAAATCGTCGGCATCGCGCCAGGGGGCGAAGCGCTCACGGTCGTGGTCAAGTTTCTCAGCCTCAAGGGTCACGTAGACAGTGCCGTCAGGGCGACGTTCACCCGTCTCACGTCCCCAATGGTCGAAGGCCATGGCCATGCCACGCGGATACTCGCCGAATTCGTCCGCACCCTCACGGTTTACGCCCAGCACGTAGCACTGATTCTCTATGGCGCGGGCTATCAGCAGTTGCCGCCACGGGTACTGACGCTTCTCCGGCCAGTTGGCAGGAACTATCAAGGCGTCGTACTTAAGCCCTTTATTGCGCAGCCACACCGGAAAACGGAGGTCATAGCATATAGCCATACGCAGATTCCATCCGCGGTACCGCACCACCGGCGACAGCCCCTCCCCTTTCTTAAGAAGCTTGTCCTCGCCTCCGAGAGTGAAGAGATGGCTTTTGTCATAGAACATCTCATCGCCCGACGGCTCTATCATGAAGCCACGGTTGTAGAGCGACGTTCCGGTACGCGCAAGAAAACTGCCCCAGATGGCGAATCCGCCTCTACGCGCCCACTCGGCGACACTCCGCATAGTCTGTCCGCTATTGGTCTCGGCGGCGGCCATAAGCGTATCGGCATCCTGACTGAATCCCGTGGTGAACAATTCGGGAAGCACCACGAGGTCCGTACCCGGCTCGATACCGCTCAGGCGCTCGTCAACCTGCTGCAGATTATAGAGCTTGTCATCCTTATTTATGTCAAGCGGCACCATCGCCACCCTAAGATTCTTTACTGCCATTGCGATCAATCATAATACAAGGGGTAAGTAATATCCGCTTCAACCACCTCGCATGGAGCGAGGAGGAAAGCGGGAGTATGGCCCGACGCTTTAGTAAGCCTTATGAGCCAGTCAGAGCCGCGTCGCTCAATTCTCTCCACAGCACTCCACTCTACAAGCTCGTCATCGGGGACGCGAACCTCCAGGCGCTCTCCGGCCTCATCATCACCCTCGTCATCCGGCGAAGCCTCATACTCTATCCTGACAGAGGTGCCGTAAGAAATGACAAAACGCTGACGATGGAGACGACAGCGAAGCTCCGGAGAAAGCAGACTGTAGAAATGGACATTGAAGGCCACGAACGGAATCACCATAAACACCAGTATCAGCGCCACGAAAGCGAAGCGGATATCGGTCAGCGCCACGGCACCGCACGCGACTACGGGGAGGACTATAAGCCACCACCAGCGCCCGACCCACTGTCGGAGGGCAAGACGCTGATAGGCTGATGCAGCCGGCTGAAACCAAGCCGTCACTATATTTTGCGAAGTCTCTATGGCTACTTTTACGGATGAATGGCTTAATCGTCAAGTTTATGAATCACAAGGCCCGAACGCAATTTGGGCTCAAACCATGTGGTCTTCGGAGGCATGATATTGCCGGTATCAGCTATATCAATAAGCTGCTTCATCGACACAGGATAGAGTGCCAGAGCCACAGCCATCTCTCCGCTGTCAACGCGGCGCTTGAGTTCTTCAAGGCCGCGGATACCGCCCACGAAGTCAATACGCTTGTCGCTGCGCAGGTCGGTGATACCAAGAATGTCGCGCAGAATGAGGTCAGACGATATGGTCACGTCAAGCACCCCTATGGGGTCGCTGTCATTGTATCGTCCCTCGCGCGGAGTGAGCGAATACCACTCTCCGTCAAGATACAGCGCGAAGTTGTGGAGCGATGCGGGATGATAGATCTCCTTACCTTTGGCTACGACCTCAAAATCCTTGTCAAGCGCAGCGAGAAACTCTGCGGGAGTAAGGCCGTTGAGGTCCTTGACCAGACGGTTGTAATCTATAATCTTAAGATGTGAGGCAGGGAAAGCCACCGCAAGGAAATAGTTGTATTCCTCATCGCCTCGGTGTGAGGGATTGGCCTTGGCCTTTTCATTACCTACGAGAGCTGCGGCTGCGGTGCGATGGTGACCGTCGGCTATATACAGCGCGGGCATGCCGGCAAACTCCTTGGTCACGGTATTTATCATCTCCTCGTCATCAATCACCCAGAAATGGTGACCGAATCCGTCGGGAGCGGTGAAGTCATATTCGGGTGCCTGCCCGGTGGTGACCTTACGTATCAATTCCTCAAGCTCCTCATTGTCGGGGAAAGCGAAGAACACGGGTTCGATGTTGGCATTGTTGATGCGCACAT
>CAZNBC010000186.1:0-3664 GCA_964571125.1 uncultured Bacteroides sp. | reverse complement strand
CTTGTCGGGAAGCTGACCTGTGCCGTAGCCTGAGGCTTCGTTGACCACGTAGGGGGGCTGCACTTCGAGGTAGCCGGCGGCTGAGGCTTCGTCAAGGAAGAACTGGATGAGGGCGCGCTGGAGCTTGGCACCCTTGCCGAGATAGACGGGGAATCCGGCACCGGTAATCTTTACGCCGAGGTCGAAGTCAATGAGGTTGTACTTCTTGGCGAGCTCCCAGTGGGGCAGTGCGTCCTCTGGAAGATTGGGCATCGGGCCACCCTCCTTTTCCACCACGTTGTCGGCTGCGGTCTTGCCCTCGGGCACCATGTCGCAGGGTACGTTTGGTATGGAGAGGAGTATATCACGAATCTTCTTTTCGGCATTGTCAAGCTCGTCGGAAGTAACCTTTTGGGCTGCCTTCATCTCGGCCACGCGGGCCTTGATCTGCTCGGCTTCCTCTTTCTGTCCGGCCTTCATGAGCGCGCCTATCTGTGAGGCGAGTTTATTGAGCTCGCCGGCGAGGTTGTCATTGTTGAGCTGCAGGCGGCGACGCTCGTCGTCAAGTGCTATTACGGTGTTGATAGGGTCTTTGCCGTCAAATCCTTTTACGGCAAGACGTGCCACGATCTGTTCGGGATCGGCTTTGATCTGTTGTATTGTGAGCATGGCTGAGTATGTGTAGATTTTTTTCGTAAAAAGATAGCCGTACTGTCGGCTTAGGCGAGGAGTTCGCGCACTTTTGCAGATATTACTTTGCCGTCGGCTTTGCCTGCGAGAGCCTTCGAAGCCACGCCCATGACCTTGCCCATCTCCTTGGCGGAGGTGGCACCGGTCTGCGCTATGATTTCGCGCAGGGCGGCAGTGAGTTCTTCGTCGGTAAGGGGCTTGGGCAGATATTCTTCTATGACGGCTGCCTCGGCGAGCTCGTTGTCGCGCAGTTCGGGACGGTTCTGTTCGTCATATATCTGTGCGGTCTCACGACGCTGCTTGGCCATCTTGGCCAAAATCTTCATAGCGTTGTCGTCGCTTAGGGTGCCGTCACCGCCTTTGGCAGTTTTGGCTTCAAGAAATTCTTTCTTAATACCTCTGAGGGTTTCGAGACGCACCTTCTCCTTAGCGAGCATGGCTGACTTGATGTCAGCGCTTATCTGATCAAATAAGTCCATCTTATTGTCTGTAGTTTACTGTCGGAACATTAGTTTGCGCAAAGTTAGCTAAAAATGTTGACAGTCCCCGCATTAACTCTCCATCTCCTCCACATCTCCGCCTCCCGCACCACGCAGACATCGGCTCAGTGGCGGTATTTGCGGGAAGAAGTGGGCGACGTGACGATATAGGTGCCTGAGGGGAGAGTGATAGCGGTCTCGTCAACGACCGTTCCGCGCCACAGGACTCGTTGGTATTAGTTTGTGGATTTGAGGTGCAATTTAGTAATAATCGGGAGATATTACAAGGCGTAATATAGAAAAGGAGATAAGGAGGTTAGAAAGGGAGATAGAAAAGGAGTAATGGAGGGAGCGGAGAGAGGGCTATTTGGTGAGGCGGAAGGTGAGGCGGTGGATGGGCGAGGGGCCGTGGAGCGCTATTGCCTCGCGATGGGCTTTGGTGGGATAGCCTTTGTTGATGGCCCAGTCGTATTGGGGGTGGGCCTCGTGCATACGGGTCATGTATTCGTCACGATGGGTCTTGGCCAGTATGGATGCGGCAGCGATGTTGCCGTATTTTCCGTCACCTTTGACTACTGTGGTGCATGTGAGCGTGCCGTAGGGCTTGAAGCGGTTGCCGTCGATTATGACAGCTCCCGGGCGTACGGTGAGAGCGTCAAGGGCCTTGTGCATGGCCAGTATCGAGGCGTTGAGTATGTTTATGGAGTCTATTTCCTCGGCGCTGACTGAGGCTACGGCCCACGCCACGGCCTGCGATTCTATGATGTAGCGCAGGGTTTCACGTCGGGCGGGAGTGAGTTTCTTGGAGTCGTTGAGCCAGGGGTGGGTAAATCCGTCGGGAAGTATCACGGCTGCCGCATAGACCGGGCCGGCCAGGCATCCTCGTCCGGCTTCGTCACATCCGGCTTCGAGTATGCCGGCGGTCATACATGAGGGGAGCGGTTCTGTCACTTTGGATTTGCTGATGTGTAGAGAGTTGCTACGGGACGATTACTGCTGGGTAAATGAGTAACCGAAGCCCTGGCGGTTGATGATGTTGCGGCCGTAGGGTTCGATTTTTTTGCGCAGACGCGATATGTTGGTATCTACTGCACGGTCCGATACGTTGTCGTCCTCCCAGGCCTCGTCCTTGATTTTGTTGCGGTCGAAGTATTCGTTGGGTTTGCGCATGAGTAGGGTCAGGATGAGCAGTTCGGTACGGGTGAGGGCCACTTTCTCGCCGTCGATGGTGACTATGCCTGTGTCGGTGTTGACGGTGAGCCCCTGATAGGTAAGCTCGTTGTTCATGCGTCGTGTGCCGGTAAGGCGACGGCGGCGAAGCACGGAGCGTACGCGTGCCATCATCTCGCGCCACGAGAATGGCTTGGTCATAAAGTCATCGGCTCCTGCATCAAGGGCAGCCACTACAGTGTCCTCGGCGGTATTGGAGGTGTAGATTATCACCGCCAATTGAAAGGTAGAGGGATTTTGCTTGATGAGACGTGTGAGCTGTATGCCGTCGTTTTTTTCTCCCATGAGGTCGACGAACATAAGGGAGTATTGTGTCAGATCCTGATCAAGGACTTCCGAGGCGGAGGAGGCACAACTCACTTTGAATCCTTCGTCCTCAAATTTCAACTGCATGAATTGCCTGGTCATTGCGTCCGCGTCCACAATGAGCAGATGGTCGGTTGCTTTGTTTGGCTTAAACTGAAGATCCATGCTGGCCATATTCAATTTCCTAAATTAAAGTTATGGTCGGAGTCGGGTGAAAACGAGTGGATTGGTGATTGTGCTACAGACTTTAGCGGCATTGAAGATAGATGCCTTCGCAGGCCTCTGTGGTCAGGTAGCAAGTCTTGTGATGAGTTTATTATGATGCAAAATTAACATAATTTTTTATGTTCTATAATGGCGCAAAATATATCGTATCGGTTTTGTCACTGAAAATTAATCATTGTGTTACAGATTGGGCTATGACGATGAGTCTCGGGTTGCCGCATAATTTTCCGACTCGTTTTTAAGAAGAGTCATTAGGCGCAGTAGTCCCTTATAGCTCAGCGGCTTAAAATCGTCGGATAACGATTTTAAGCCGCTGAGAATTTAATATTTGTCAGGCGTGTGCAGGACAGTGCGAGATTTTGACCGCAGTGTGCGGATTGTTTCTATGCCATGTATGGCATCACTGTGGCATCACGCTGCGGGAATCTGACGCACCTGTTCTTTGACGGCGTCGATGACGTTGATGATGTAGTCGCCCGTCTTTTCGAGGTCGGAGATGAGATCCATATAGTAGATGCCCGCCTGATATTCGTAGTGCTTCTGGTTGATGTTGTCAATGTTGGAGGTGCGCAGCTGATTGCGGAAGTTGTTGATTTCGCGTTCGCGGTTGTATGAAGCGATAAGGTCGTTCTCGCGCAGATGCTCCATGTTGGTGAGCAGCGCGAGCATCATGTCCATCGAAGTTTGCACGTAGTCAAACATTATGTCAATGTTGGCGTAGATCTCGTCATTGAATTTGACGTTGCTCTGCTGCT
>CAZNBC010000185.1:0-3674 GCA_964571125.1 uncultured Bacteroides sp. | reverse complement strand
ACTTCCTCTCACGCGGCGGTATGC
Source organism: uncultured Bacteroides sp. (assembly GCA_964571125.1). Classification (GTDB taxonomy): domain Bacteria; phylum Bacteroidota; class Bacteroidia; order Bacteroidales; family Muribaculaceae; genus Paramuribaculum. The sequence goes on along the minus strand of CAZNBC010000185.1, from coordinate 3,650 downwards.
CCGTGACCATGAGCCGTCTTAACCTCGTCAAAGGCCTTGGCCCTGTGCTTCAGATAGCTGAAGGCTGGACTGCCGACATCGACCCCGAGATTCACAAGATGCTTGACGTGCGCACCGACCGCACATGGCCCACAACCTGGTTCGTTCCCCGCCTGATGCCCGAGCGCGCTCCCTTCAAGGATGTTTATTCAGTTATGAACAACTGGGGTGCCAACCACGGCGCAATTTCTTACGGTCATATCGGTGCCGACCTTATCACACTGGCTTCGATGCTCCGTATTCCTGTCTGCATGCACAATGTTCCCGAGGAGAAGATATTCCGTCCCTCAGCATGGAATGCGTTCGGCATGGACAAGGAGGGTGCTGATTACCGTGCTTGTAAGAACTATGGTCCCCTTTATAAGTAATCCTGCGTAAAAAGATACTCCAATGATTACTAAGGAAGATATATTGAAATTCGTGAGCGAGGCCCATCGTGTTGGCGATGCCGGACTTACCCTGTGCAGCAGCGGTAATATTTCATGGCGTCGTGACGATGATGAAGTGCTCATCTCCGGTACCGGTTCCTGGGTGCCTACACTGACCCCTGAAAAGGTGTCGGTATGCCGCCTCTCTACCGGTGAGGTGCTCAACGGTGTTCGTCCCTCGATGGAAAGTGTGTTCCATAGAGGGGTGATGCTGCAGCGTCCCGATGTCAATGTCGTGCTTCACTTCCAGTCGAAGTATGCCACTGCCGTGTCATGTATGCAGGAAACACCCACTAACTTCAACGTTACCGCTGAGGTACCGTGCCATGTAGGCCGTGAGATTCCCGTGGTGCCCTATTTCCGCCCCGGTTCTCCCGAACTTGCCGAGCATATAGTCGAGGCTCTGCGTGACCATAATTCAGCCCTTATGCTGAAGCATGGTCAGGTAGTGTGCGGTCGCACTTTCGACGAAGCTTTCGAGCGCGCTACTTTCTTTGAGATGGCCTGTCGCATCATTGTCCTTACCGGAGGAAAGTACTCTGTACTCACTCCCGAGGAGATTGACGATCTGGACAAGTACGTACTCGGTAAAGTGGCTCATTGATGAAGAGACATGTAAGCATAGCCGCAGATTTCGGTGGCGGAAGCGGCCGACTGGTTGCGGGATGGCTTGAAAACGGTAAGCTCCTCACTGAGGAGCTTTACCGTTTCCCTAATGCTCCCGTTAAGGATGGCAACCATACTCGCTGGGACTTTCCCTATCTGTTCGAGCAGTTGGTTGAGGGGCTCAAGGTGGCTGCCGGACGTGACCTGATAATTGACAGTATCGGTGTGGACACCTGGGGCGTTGATTTCGGCCTGATGGATGCCGACGGCAATCTGCTTGGACAGCCAATCTGCTACCGCGACTGGAGTGCCGACCGTGGCCTGGAGTACGTTAAGACTCAGATATCTGACGGGGCGTTCTATAAGGCTACCGGTTTGCCCATGATTGCCATTAACTCGGTCAACCGTATGGCGCTCATGCAGAATGAGGGATATCCGGCGTGGAACCGTGCCTCAAAGGTGCTTTACATGCCCGACCTGTTCACTTATTTCCTGTGTGGAGCTGCTGTGGCTGAGTTTTCCATCGCTTCTACTTCGGGACTTCTTGACCCCGAAACACGCAACTGGAATATTGAGTTGCTCGAGCGATTGGATATCCCTGCTGAAAAGCTTCCTGACGTAGTGATGCCGGGTACTGTTGCCGGCGTTCTTGTGGAGCCGTTGAAGAAGACTCTGGGCATAGATTATGACATCAAGGTGGTAGCTGTAGCCGGACACGATACCGAGAGCGCTGTCTATGCCGTTCGTGATTCGCTTGACCCGACGACGGCATTCCTCAGCAGTGGCACATGGTCATTGCTCGGTGTAGAGCTGCCCGAACCTATACTGACTGAGCGTGCCTTGAATGACGGATTCGCCAACGAAGGCAGTGTTGACGGTCGTATCTGCCTGCTGCAGAATATCACCGGTATGTGGATTCTTCAGGGACTGGTCAAGGAGTGGAAGGAAGAGGAACTGACTCATGATTATCCGACACTTCTGTCTATGGCTGAGGCTTCGGACTTCGAGGGTGAGATAGATGTGGATGACGCCAAGTTCACCAATCCTGACAATATGGCCGAGGCCATACGTTCAAGTTTCCCCGAGGGTTCTGCGCCTGTAAGTCAGGGTGATTTCGTAAGGTGTTTCTGTCGGTCATTGGCCCGCAGATATGCCCGCGGTTTAACCGGACTCAATGCGCTGCTTCCTGCTCCCGTGAGTCGTCTGCTCGTTTTCGGTGGAGGATGCCGCAACTATCTTGTCAACCGGTTTACGGCCGAGATGGCAGGAGTGGAGGTAACCACCGGTCCGGTGGAGGCTACCGCCGAGGGCAACCTGAAGCTGCAGATAAATACTCTTGCCGAAGCGTAAGCCACTGAGATATGGTGTGCAAGCTCCTATAATTTACTTAACAGTACCCTGTATAAGTACTTACTACTTTTTAATTCCATGAATAATACTGAAACTTCATCTTCCTCATCACAGAAGAAGGGAAAGGGCGAGAGCAATTCACTCCTTAAATATAATGGAGTGAGCTACGTGCTACCCTTCATTCTCATCACCTCGTGTTTCGCTCTCTGGGGCTTCGCCAATGACATCACCAATCCTATGGTGAAGGCATTCTCGAAGATTTTTAGAATGAGCGTGACAGATGGCGCTTTGGTACAGGTGGCTTTCTATGGAGGCTACTTCCTGATGGCTTTCCCCGCCGCGATGTTCATTCGCCGTTATTCCTATAAGGCCGGTGTGCTCCTTGGTCTTGGACTCTACGCCTTCGGCACATTCCTGTTCTTCCCGGCTAAAATGATAGGGGAGTACTACCCCTTCCTGTTGGCATATCTTATTCTGACATGCGGACTCTCCGTGCTTGAAACGAGCTGTAACCCCTATATCCTCTCGATGGGTAGTGAGGCAACGGCTACGCGTCGCTTGAATATGGCGCAGGCATTTAACCCCATTGGTTCGCTTGCCGGAATGTTCGTGGCCATGAAGTTTGTGCAGAGCAAGCTCATGCCCCTGAGCAGTGAGGAGCGTGCGCTCCTTCCTAACGACGAGTTTGAAGCGGTAAAGGAATTTGACCTGTCCGTTCTCGTCACCCCTTATTTAGCCATAGGTTTGGTGATATTGGCGCTGTTGGTCATTATCCGCCTCGCACGTATGCCTAAGAAGAGTGACGAATCCACCGATGCCTCCACAGCCCTGTTGCCTTCGCTGCGCCGACTCCTCCGCAGCGCACGCTACCGTGAGGGCGTTATCGCACAATTCTTCTACATCGGTGCGCAGATTATGTGCTGGACATTCATCATCCAGTATGGCACCCGCGTGTTTATGGCCGAGGGTATGCCCGAGCAGGATGCCGAAGTGCTCTCGCAGACATACAATATTGCTGCTATGGTGATATTCTGCTGTTCACGTTTCATCTGCACATATCTCCTGCGCTTCATCTCTCCGGGCAGGTTGTTGCTCACGCTTGCCATCGCTGCCGCCGTGCTCACTTGTGGTGTGATTCTCATTGATGGCCGTCTTGGTGTGTATTGCCTCGTGGGTGTTTCGGCCTGCATGTCGCTGATGTTCCCCACCATTTACGGTATCGCACTT
>CAZNBC010000184.1:0-3698 GCA_964571125.1 uncultured Bacteroides sp. | reverse complement strand
GTGTTATCACCTATAAGATAGCCGCTCACGCCGCCGACATTGCCAAGGGATTCCCCGGAGCCGAGGTGCGCGACAACGCCATGAGCAAAGCTCGCTACGACTTCCGCTGGAAGGACCAGTTCAACCTCTCGCTCGACCCTGCGAGAGCACGTCAGTACTACGTCGAAAGTCACAAGGATGACGACAGATTCTGCACGATGTGCGGCCCCAACTTCTGCGCCATGCGCATCTCTCAGGCTGTAAGCGAGTGTGCCAACTAAGTAATACACATCAATGTTTTACGACGAACTAAAGAAATATAACTGGCAGGAGACTTCGGAGCGCATCAAGTCAAAAACCGCTGCCGATGTGGAGGCCGCCCTCGGCAAAACACATCTTACGTTGGATGACTTCATGGCTCTGATTTCACCGGCCGCCGCTCCATATCTGGAACGTATGGCTGCCCTGTCACACAAATACACGCTTGAGCGTTTCGGCAAGACCATCTCCATGTACATACCCATGTATGTATCGAATGCCTGTACCAATCACTGCGTGTATTGCGGATTCAATCATTCAAATCCCCTTGAGCGTGTCACCCTCACACTCGACCAGGTCAAGGCCGAGTGCGAGGCCATACGCAAACTCGGCCCGTTTGAAAATCTGCTGATAGTCTCGGGCGAGTTCCCCACGCTCAACGGTGTGGATTATCTGGAGAAGGTGCTCCACGTGGCACGCCCCTACTTCAACAACCTTACTATCGAAGTCATGCCGATGCGTGAGCGCGACTACTACCGCCTCACTCAAAGCGGACTCAACGGAGTGGTATGCTTTCAGGAGACCTATAATGAGGAGGACTACAAGAAGTATCACCCCAAGGGCATGAAATCCATCTTCGAGTGGCGTGTCAACGGCTTTGACCGTATGGGCATGGCCGGAGTACACAAGATAGGCATGGGAGTGCTCATCGGTCTTGACCCCGACTGGCGCACCGACGTGGTTATGCTGGCCCGTCATCTGCGGTATCTGCGTAAAAACTACTGGAAGACCCGCTACAGTATCAACTTTCCCCGCATGTGCCCTGCCGAGGGCGGTTATCAACCCAATGTGGTGATGAGCGACCGCGAACTGGCACAGCTAACATTCGCATTCCGTATCTTCGACCACGACGTGGATATTTCCTACTCGACCCGCGAGGAGCCGAAATTCCGCGCCAACATGATGAAACTCGGCGTGACATCCATGAGCGCGGGAAGCAAAACCGAGCCGGGAGGATATGTGTCCACACCCGACGCTCTCGAGCAGTTCGAGGTGTCCGACCCCCGAACACCTATGGCGGTGGCGCAGGAAATCCGCGCGCTCGGCTATGAGGCTGTGTGGAAAGACTGGGACAAGTGCTTTGACTAAGTAACTATACCATATCACTCTACCTTCGAGCCACTCTAAAGACACAAATATAACGATTCATATATAGCGAATGAACGAACCGGTCAGCAAGCCGATGACAGACGAAAAACGTCCGTTTTTGGCATTCATAGCCTATCTTCAGATACTCGGCATCATACTTGTGGTGTTTGGGCACTCCATTCATGAGTACCCCGATGGATGTCATGGTATGTCGCTTACGATCTACTGGATGCTTTATAGCTTTAGAATGCCGTTATTTATATTCGTGTCAGGTTTCCTGCTCTACTTCACTAACTTCACCTCAGGCCACAAGAAGAAGTGGAAGCATTTTACCCTCAATAAACTCAAGAGGCTGCTCATACCCTATCTTGTACTTGAGCTCGTCACATTCTTTCCTCGAGTCAAGATGTCGGGAATAGCAGATGATGCCATACCATTGACTCTACAGTCCTTTATAGATTCATTCCTCTATTCCAATCAGCTCACCATTCCCTACTTCTGGTTTATACAGCTCAGTCTTTTACTGCTCATTACGGTTTACGGCTATCTTCTTCTTGCTGATCGTCTGCACATACCGCATGGAGCTGCAATTATAGTGATGATTCTCTTCTTAGGATCAATACGCTACTGGCCAGTGACCTTTCCTTACTTTTGGGCACTTTACAAGTTGCCGGTTTTCGCCCTGTACTTTGGACTCGGAGTGGGGTACGCGGCATATCATAAAAAGATTGATGAATTAATAAATTGGACATCACCGTTCGTAGCCATACTCTTGCCTACGGTGTGGTTCATCACGGTGTATTATACCGACTTGACATGGGTAGGTTCAATATTCGGTATTGCCATGTGTATATCGCTCACAAAACTTATGGTGCGCTATAACATCCGCATATTCAATCATCTTACAGGGGCCAACTACATCATCTTCCTGCTGTCGTGGTATCTCAATGTAGCTTGCCAACAGGTACTTCACCACTACACGGACTTCCCATGGTGGGTATACACCCTGCTGTCGCTTTTTGCGGGGATATATGTTCCCTGGCTTGCTTACAGACTTATGCTGCGCTATCGCCACCGCCGTCATGTGAAAGTCGTGGCTTTCCTCCTCGGCCAATCTCTCAGGGACAAGAAACGGTAAGCCTAATCACGGTACACTATCAGGATAAAAAGAATCAGGAGCCATGCCAAAAATGACACGGATCCTGATTTTTTAGTCTTATTTTCCGGGATGATTAGTCCTTAACGGCCATCAGCATCATCTCATAGGCTGAGGAAAGTCCCTCCGAGGACTTACCGCCTGCCTGAGCGAATCCGGGCTGACCGCCGCCACCGCCCTTGATTGATTTGGCGGCTTCACGAACGATAGTCGAAGCATTGAGGCCAACTGACTTCACAAGGTCATCGGTCAGCATCACAGTCAGCAGGGGCTTGCCTGCAAGGTCTGATGTAGCAGCAAGGAATACGGTATTTTCGGGGGAAAGCTGACGCACAGCGAACGCTACACCCTTGGCAACCTCGGCAGGGTGTATGCCACGGAGGCTCACAACCTTGATATTGCCATGCACAGTGTCGGCATTCTTGATAAGCTCCTCAGCCATAGCCTTCACACGCTGATTGAAGTAATCCTCAATCTGTTCCTGCAGCTTGGCGTTCTCAGCGATGGAACGCTGCACCGCCTGACGCACATCGGCGGCATTGCCGAGAAGTGCCGAAACATCACGAAGAGTATCTGACAGCTTGTCAAGGGTCTTCTCAACAGCTTCACCGGTTATAGCCTCGATTCGGCGTATGCCGGCAGCGATACTGCTCTCCGACACGATACGTATCATGCCTATGTTACCGGTATTGTCTACGTGCGTACCGCCGCAAAGCTCCACGGAAGAGCCATAGCGGATGACACGTACCTCCTCGCCATACTTCTCACCGAAGAGCGCCATGGCACCCATCTCAACCGCTTCGGCGATAGGCACATTGCGACGTTCATCGCGGGGAATGGCAGCACGCACCTTGGCGTTGGCCAGATGCTCCACGCGGCGTATTTCCTCGGGAGTGAGCTTCTGGAAGTGCGAGAAGTCAAAGCGGAGCAGTTCGGGCGAAACGAACGAACCGCGCTGCTCTACATGTGTGCCAAGCACCTCACGCAGAGCCTCATGAAGGAGGTGTGTGGCGGTGTGATTGCATGATGTGGCAAGACGTGCATCGGCATCTACCTTTGCGGTGAATGTAGCGGTGACATCTTCGGGAAGTTTTGTAGTGAGATGTACGGGAAGGCCGTTCTCACGCTTGGTATCGTAGATTTCCACCACGGTATC
>CAZNBC010000183.1:1085-3703 GCA_964571125.1 uncultured Bacteroides sp. | reverse complement strand
AACGAGTGCCCCAAGTGCCACTCCCGCAATATTGACAAGCTGCAGCGCATCACGGGCTACCTCGTGGGAACGACCGACCGTTGGAACGGAGCCAAGCTTGCCGAACTCAACGATCGCGTGGTCCACAAGTAATCAGGCAACGCCGTGACCGAACCGGTATATAACATTCTCAAAATCGTTGACGGCACCTCCGTTGACGGCCCGCACTTTCGCACCTCCATCTACATAGCCGGGTGCACCCACCATTGTCAGGGTTGCCACAACCCTCAGTCGTGGGACCCTGCAGGAGGCACTCCAATGACTCTCAGCGAGATAATAGAACGTGTGGAGGAGAATGACATGGACGTGACCCTCACCGGTGGTGACCCTCTGCGCGACCCTAACCTCATTGCGCCATTGATTAAGGCTATCAAAAGCCGCAATCGCTCACTATGGGTCTACACCGGCTACACTTTCGAGCATATTCTTGACGACACGATGCGCAACGCACTCTTACCCTATATAGATGTGCTCGTTGACGGGCCATTCGTCATGTCTCTTCGTGACATCTCACTGCAGTTTCGAGGCTCATCCAACCAACGGCTTATTGATGTGCCTGCATCTCTCCGCAGCGGAGAGATAATGCTGTGGAAGGACCCATTCTAAGCCCTATAAATCACGTCAGACAATCCGACCGAATAGAAAAATCGGGATGCTCAGTTTTTGGGCATCCCGATTTTGTATTGCCTTTACTTTGAATCGGATTATTCTACGACATCGAAGCCTTCTTTGCGCAGGCCCTCCTTGATGTCGGCGATGTGCTGATGATTGCGGGTTTCCATCTCTACATGGAGCTTACAGCCATTGATTTGAGTTGATGGGGTATTGCGCTCGTGGTTGACGGAGATGATGTTGCCGCCAAGTTCGCCGATGACGTTGCACACCTTTGAAAGCTGTCCCGGCTTGTCGCTGAGACGCAGGGTGATGGTGCAGTCGCGTCCGCTCTTTACAAGCCCGCGGGTCACCACACGGTTAAGGATGTTTACGTCAATATTGCCACCTGATACGAGGCATACGACCTTCTTTCCGGCCACAGGCACCTTATTGAACATCACGGCTGCTACCGACACGGCTCCTGCGCCTTCCGACACGAGCTTCTGCTGCTCGATGAGTGCGAGTATCGCGGCTGCGATTTCATCCTCGCTCACGGTCACGACCTCGTCAACATACTTCTGACACATATCGAAGGTGATGTTGCCCGGCTCTTTCACGGCAATGCCGTCAGCGATGGTACCTACGTTTTCGAGACGAATTTTCTCGCCCTTACGCATTGATTCGGCCATAGAGGGAGCGCCCTCGGCCTGTACGCCATACACCTTGATGTTGGGCTTGAGGGTCTTGAGGGCAAAGGCTACGCCGGCAATCAAGCCGCCGCCACCGATAGGCACTACAACAGCATCCACATCGGGCATCTCCTCAAGAATCTCCAAACCGATGGTGCCCTGTCCGGCTATCACCTGAGGGTCATCGAAGGGATGGATGAAAGTGTAGCCGTGTTCCTTCTGAAGTTCAATGGCCTTGGCATAAGCATCGTCATACACGCCGGGCACGAGGCACACCTCGGCACCGAGGCGCTTCGTGGCCTCAATCTTTGAGAGGGGTGCGCCCGCGGGAAGGCAAATGAGGCTGCGGATGCCATTGTGGGTAGCTCCAAGCGCCACGCCCTGAGCATGATTTCCTGCCGAGCAGGCTATAACGCCTTTGGCACGCTCCTCCTCAGAGAGCTGTGAGATTTTATAATATGCGCCGCGCAGCTTGAAAGCTCCGGTGCGCTGAAGATTTTCGGGTTTGAGATATACTTCAGCCTCAGGATTAAGGTTGGTAGGGCCGATAATACGTGTGTGACGTGCCACATCCTTGAGCACACGGGCTGCATTGTAGATTTGGGCGATGTCAAGAGTCTCCATAATTGCGGTATTATAATAGTGTATAAGTGAGGAGAACAAGGGGGCAATCCTATGGTTATGGGCCATGAAGAATGTCTGATGCAAAGGTAATATTTTTTTCGGCTCGGTATAACACCCTCAGCACCGGAAAAAACGTAGAAATTCGCGGCGATTTTTACTTTTGAGAGAGTGATACATTTGCACACGTGTGAACAATAAACCGGTGGTGGAACGTTATATTTTATGACACTCTCCCATAACCGTAACATTCATTTCCAAAACATATGTCTAATTCTGTAACAAAAGAAGCCGCCCTGGAGTATCACCGTCAGGGCAAGCCCGGCAAAATTGAGGTGGTACCTACCAAACCGTATACCACCCAGCGCGACCTGGCTCTGGCTTATTCTCCCGGTGTAGCCTATCCCTGTGAGGAAATCAAGGCTAAACCCAAGGATGTGTATGAATACACCGACAAGGGCAATCTCGTGGCTGTAATATCCAATGGCACCGCCGTGCTCGGCTTGGGCGATATAGGCCCTTTGGCCGCCAAACCCGTAATGGAAGGTAAGGCGCTGCTGTTCAAGATATTTGCCGGACTGGACTGCTTCGACATAGAGGTGAATGAGAAAGACCCTGAGGCATTCATCCGTATCGTCAAGGCCATCTCCCCTACTTTCGGAGGTATCAACCTCG
>CAZNBC010000183.1:0-1075 GCA_964571125.1 uncultured Bacteroides sp. | reverse complement strand
GGTGGGGCGGCAGTGTCATGCACACGCCTTTACGAGGCCCTCGGTGTGAAACACGAAAACATCGTGATGTGCGACAGCAAGGGCGTAATCACCACCCGCCGTACAAATATCTCTCCCGAAAAGCAGGAATTCGCCACGTCGCGCGACATCACCACCCTTGCCGAAGCGATGGTTGACGCCGATGTATTCCTCGGCCTGTCGGTAAAAGATGTGGTAACCCCCGAAATGGTACTGTCGATGGCTCCCCGTCCTATTGTGTTCGCCCTGGCCAACCCCGACCCGGAGATTGCTTACGACAAGGCCGTAGCTACACGTCCCGACCTGGTTTTCGCCACCGGCCGCAGCGATTATCCCAACCAGATTAACAACGTATTAGGCTTCCCCTACATATTCCGCGGAGCGCTTGACAGCGGTGCCACCGCCATCAACGAACCCATGAAACTGGCTGCGGTAAAGGCTATTGCCGAACTCGCCCACCAGCCCGTTCCCCCGGTGGTAAGCGTGGCCTATAATGACTCCGACCTCCACTTCGGCCCCGAGTACATACTTCCCAAGGCCCTTGACCCGCGTCTGCTCACAAGTGTGGCTCCTGCCGTGGCCAAGGCTGCTATGGAAAGCGGCATAGCCATGCGCCCCATCACTGACTGGGACGAGTATGACCGACGCCTGCGCAAACTCATGGGCTACGACAACAAGATGATGCGCGGTATCGCCGAGAAAGCCAAGAAGGACCCCAAGAGGGTGGTGTTTGGCGAAGGCAACACCGACAATATGCTGCGCGCAGCCGTCATCACCGCCAAGGAGGGTGTGATACGCCCCATACTTCTCGGTAACGAGGAGATGATAACCAAGCGTGCGACACGTCTGGGCCTCTCACTGGATGGCATTGAGATAGTCAACCTCCGACATGACCGAGAAACCGAGCGCCGCGAGCGCTATGCACGCCTTTTAGCCGAGAAGCGTCGGCGCAACGGCATGACTCTTCCCGAGGCTGAGGAGAAGATGTATGACCGCAACTATTTCGGCATGATGATGGTGGAGGCCGGTGATGCCGATGCGTTCCTGGGAGGATATT
>CAZNBC010000182.1:0-3726 GCA_964571125.1 uncultured Bacteroides sp. | reverse complement strand
TAGAGCCACGAGGTACGGAGCACGATGGCATCGGTGCAGAGGGCCATGAGTACTGTCTCGCCCTTGCGTTTCGAGGTGCCGTACTGCGACACGGGATTCACCTTGTCCGACTCCTTGTAAGGGCGGAATGAGGTGCCGTCGAACACGTAGTCGGTGGAGATGTGTATCACCTTCGCTCCGGCATTGTATGCGGCATTGGCTATATTCTTGACTGCCTCGAAGTTAATCTTAAGGCATTGGGCCTCTTCTTCCTCGGCCTTGTCAACGGCGGTATACGCCGCGCAGTTAACGATATGAGTTATATCATTGTCGGTAACAAAACGCTCCACGGCCTTGGCATCGGTGATGTCAAGTTCGTTGATGTCCGTGTAGACAGTCATGCCGGGAATGTCATGCTCGAGCACATGGCGCAGTTCTCTGCCGAGTTGTCCGTCGGCACCGGTGACAAGTACTTTCATGCCTTATGAATCTTGTTTGGATTTTCAGGGTGCAAAGGTACGAAAAATCACCCGTTCATTAGGTCAACGGTGTGGATAATCTGACATGCGGCGATGGCGGCGGTCTCCGTGCGCATACGTGTGTCGCCCAGCGTCACCGGTTGCCATCCTAAAGTCATGGCCGATGATATTTCCTCAGGCGAGATATCACCCTCGGGGCCTATCATTACCACTACGGAGGTGTCCGGACGGTATACCTTGCCCAAATACCGTCGAGGAGTATCCTCGTCGCAGTAGCATACGAAGCGTTGTTCGTCGCCGTAGCCGGTGAGCACATCCGATATGGGGGTCATGGGCAGAATCTCGGGCAGTGTGGCTTTGAGGCTCTGTTTCATGGCTGACACGGCTATCTTCTCCAGTCGCTCGGTCTTGATTTCCTTGCGCTCCGAGTGGCGGCACAGCAGGGGGATGATGCGGTTTACTCCGAGTTCGGTCAGCTTCTCGACCATCCACTCCATGCGGTCCATGTGTTTGGTCGGAGCTACGGCCAATGTCACATCCTGACTCCAGAACAGAGGCAACTCCTGCGAGTCGACTATCTCTACGGAGGCATGTTTTGAGTGAGCGTCGACGAGCACACACCGATATAACCGTCCTTTGCCGTCCATCACTTCTATGGTGTCGCCGGCTTTCATGCGCAACACCCTCACGCAGTGTTGCGAGTCGCTTTCGGGCAGGGTGAGGGAGGTGGCAATGTCAGGAGCAAAGAATCGTATCATCGCTACGGGTTAATCTGTCGGGGATGAATGGTGAAATATCAGTCTACGAATCCATCGGGGTTCATCGAAGCGTCCTCGGCTTCACGTACCTGAGCCTTTGTGGGAGCTGATTCCTTATCGTGGAAGATGAATACGAAGAGGATAGCCACCACAAGTGCGTATCCGGCAAAGATAGACCAGGATTCTCTCCATCCGGCCAGTTGCTGCTCGGCGGTGAGGCCTGCGGCATAGACCAGTTTGTTGACCACGCACTCGCCGGCAATAATCGTACCTACTGTAGCACCGATGCCGTTGGTCATGAGCATGAACAGGCCCTGTGCGCTGCTGCGCATACTGCCGTCAGTCTCTTTGTCAACGAAGAGTCCTCCGGATACATTGAAGAAGTCGAAGGCTACACCATATATAATACATGAAAGGATGAGCAGCCATATACCGGAGGCGGTGTCACCTATAGCGAAGAAGCCGAAACGGAGTACCCAGGCACACATAGCCATCAGCATCACACCCTTGATGCCGAACTTGCGCAGGGCAAACGGGATGAGGAGTATGCAGAATGTCTCGCTCACCTGCGAGAGTGAGATGAGGAAGGTCGGGTTACGTGCAAACCAGTCATCGGCGTATTGGGCTATGTTGGCGAAGGCGTTGATGTAGGTACTGCCGTAGCTGTTGGTAACCTGAAGAGCTACGCCGAGGAGCATGCTGAATATGAAGAAGAGGGCCATCTTTGAGCGCTTGAACAGCGAAAATGCCTGAAGACCGAATGCGTCATAAAGCGAATTGCCCTTGGCCGGGTTTACGGGACACATCGGCAGGCTGAGAGCATAGAAAGCCATGATGAGGCTGAATACGGCCGAAGTGTAGAGCTGCATATAGCTCGTCTGGAAGTTGGTGAAGTTAACCAGCCACATGGCGGCTATGAAGCCTACGGTGCCGAACATACGGATAGGGGGGAAATGCTTGATAGTATCAAGTCCGGCAAGATTGAGGGCGTTGAAGGCCACGGAGTTGCCGAGGCCGATAGTGGGCATGAAGAATGCCACGGCGATGGCGTAGAGGGTGAACAGCGGGCCGAAGCTCACGTTGCCGTCGCCTACCACAAGGGCGTAGGTGGCAGCCAGGGCCATGAAGAGGCCGGATATGATATGGCAGATGCTGAGCATACGCTGTGCGGGTACCCAACGGTCGGCGATGATACCCACGAGGGCGGGCATGAACAGCGACACGATGCCCTGTACTGTATAGAACCAGTAGATGTAATCCTGGAGGCCCTGATTGCTCAGAAACAGAGGGAGGGACACCAGATAGGAACCCCACACGGCAAACTCAAGGAAGTTCATCAGCGTGAGGCGATACTTAATCGAATTCATTGCAAGTATGGTTGATTTTGGTTAGTTTTGGTTGATGGCGGTTACAGGCGGGAGAGAGTGTGGGCGCCGGCGTCACGAATTGTTATCGCGCTTGCGGTTGAGTATGGCCGACACCCGTGCCGCCTCCTCGTAATTCTCGGCGGCAATGAGCTTTTCGAGCAGTTTTTCAAGCTCTTCTACGGTGTACTTTTCGATTGGGGCCTTACGTGCACCCTGCTGTGGCGCCGGCTCATGCTCCTGACCTACGGAGAGCTCTCCATCCTGCTCCTCCTCGCCCTGAAGCTCTATCATCAGCCCCGTGCGGTCAATGACCTCGCGGGTAGTGTAGATGGGGGCGCGGAAACGTACGGCAAGCGCAAGCGCGTCGGAGGTGCGGGAGTCAATCTCCACGGTGCGCTCTTCGTCGACGAACGTGAGCTGCGAGTAGAATATGCCGTCCTCGAACTTATATATGAAGACCTCGGTGAGCTGCAGGCCGAAAGCATGGCTGATGCTCAGTATGAGGTCCTGCGTTAGCGGACGGGGTGGAGTGTAGCCGTTGAGCACGATGGAGATGGCCTGGGCCTCCGAGGGGCCGATGACCACCGGTATCTTGTACGGGCCTTCCGTTTCAGCCAGTATCACAGCCCATGAGGAGGGCTGGATGGTGCTGTTGGTAAGCCCGGCTATGCGTAATGGTATTCTGTTTTCGTCCATATCGTATGAATTATCAAGGAGAGTTATGAGAGAGAAACAGGGGAGATGAGGAAAAGTTGTATGTCAGAGGGTGATGACTCCGCTGCCGTAGCATATTTCGGCGTTGCGGTCGTATATGACTCCGAACTGTCCAGGGGCGATGCCCTGGATTTTCTGTTCGGCCTCGACCATGTAGTGCCCCGGTCCCTCGTCATCAAGCCGCGTCAGCAGTGCGGGGATAAATTCGGGGGAATGGCGGTTTTTGAACTTTATCTCAACCTGACGGCAGTCATCAGGCCACGGGTCGCGGGTAATCCACAGGGTCTCTTCGAGGCGGAGGTTGCGTCCATACTGCTTCTCGGTGTCGTAGCCGCGCGACACGTAAATGACATTGTCGCGCACGTTCTTCCTCACGACATACCACGGGCCTCCGCTGAGGCCGAGTCCCTTGCGTTGCCCTATGGTGTG
>CAZNBC010000181.1:0-3727 GCA_964571125.1 uncultured Bacteroides sp. | reverse complement strand
AATCGTCATAAGAAGAAGTAAGTGTCGCAGCACCTCTGCGCTACCTGACAGCCCCGCATTGGCGGGGCTTCTTTTCATTCAGGAGCTGAGTCACTTACCCTTACACATTCTTAATAATGCGAAGCGAACTTATTGTAGATGTGCAGCAGAACGAAGTCTCTATCGCTCTGCTGGAAGATACGCGGCTTGTTTCCCTTCAGAAAGAGTCGCGCGACATATCCTACGCCGTCGGCGACATCTATCTGGCAAAGGTCAAGAAGCTTATGCCGGGTCTCAATGCCGCCTTCGTTAATGTAGGCTACGAAAAAGACGCTTTCCTCCATTATCTCGATCTTGGTCCCCACTACTCTACCTACTCCTCATTTGTCACCGAGCTGCTTGACGACCGCAAGCATGTGCCGCAGCTGTCGAAGCTGAAAATCAGACCCGATATAGACAAACACGGTTCCATAGCCGACCTGCTCAAACCCGGACAGGAACTCCTGGTACAGATTGTCAAGGAACCCATCTCCACCAAAGGCCCGCGCCTCACTACCGAACTGACCCTTACGGGCCGCTACATGGTGCTCATACCTTTCAGCGACAAGATATCAATATCGCAGAAGATAAAGTCGACTGAAGAAAAGGTGAGACTTCGCCAGCTGATTGACTCCATACGTCCCAAGAACTTCGGTGTGATAATACGCACTTCGGCCGAAGGTAAGCGTGTGGCCGAACTCAATCATGAGATGAAGACGCTGCTCCAATGTTGGGAGACAGCCCTGGCCAAGGCCCAGAAGAGCGAAGCTCCGGCACTGGTGTTTGAAGAAGAAAGCCGTATCGTAGGCATGCTCCGTGATGTCTTCAGTCCGTCGTTTGAGAGCATCCATGTCAACGATCGCGAGGTCTATGAGCAGATACTCAAATATGTGAGTCTCATAGCCCCGGACCGCAAGGATATAGTGAAGCTTTTTGACAAGAAAGAGCCGATATTCGACCACTTCAACATCACCAAACAGATTAAGTCATCGTTTGGCAAGACAGTGTCGTTCCGCTCCGGAGCCTACCTGATTATCGAGCATACCGAAGCTCTCCATGTCATAGACGTAAACTCGGGTAACCGTTCCAAGGCGTCGTCCGATCAGGAGACCAACGCACTGGAGGTCAATATGCGCGCCGCCGACGAGATAGCACGCCAGTTGCGCCTGCGTGATATGGGCGGCATCATTGTCATAGACTTCATAGACATGGCCAAGTCGGAACACCGCCAGAAGCTCTACGAGCACATGCGCGAAGTCATGGCCAACGACCGTGCCCGTCATAACATACTGCCTCTGAGTAAATTCGGGCTCATGCAGATAACACGTCAGCGTGTACGCCCGGTGCTTGACATAGTTACGACCGAAGAGTGTCCCTCATGTTACGGCACAGGCCATGTGCAGCCTTCGCTGCTCTTCACCGACACCCTGCGCGAGAAGCTTGAGTATCTTGTTACGGATCTCCAGCAGGCAGGATTCATCATGTACGTCCATCCATTTGTTGATGCGTATATCAAGAAAGGCCTCCTGTCGCTATACCGCCGCTGGCGGATGGAACTCGGACGTAAATTCCGTATCATGCCGGATCAAAGTCTCGCTTATCTCCAGTATAAGGTAGTGGATGCCGACGGCGCCGAGATAGATCTTAAGGAAGAAAAAGATACCGGCTCATCGGCTACAAAAAATAAGAACAAAGCCAAGAATCGTAATAAAGAGGAATAGCACGTCTGCTCCCTCAATACCCTATAAGTTGCCGGAGGCTGCCCCATCGTTTGGAGCAGCCTCCGGCTTTGTTATTGTTTAGACAGTTAATCCGCTTCAATTCGCCTGAGCGGGCCTGTGAGTCTTCAGGGTTTGGCGGGTAGATAGTGGCGTACCCAGTCTATTTCCATTTCAACAGGAAGCTCCGAGGGGTCGGCTTTACCTACCCAGTTGCCTTCGAGCTGCATGTCGAGGAGCAGATACATGGGTTGATAGTATGGATATTGGCCTTCTACCTCGGGGAGGCGCGGGTAGACATTGGTGGGTACGCCGTTGAGGCGCATCACGAGGCTGTCGGGGTATACGTCAACCCCGTATACGTTGAAGGCCGTGGGGTCGAATGATGGATGCACCGATGCCACGGGGTAGTCGGTGTGGCCCTGGAGATAGGTGTAGGGTGAGTGTACAGTCTGATAGACTATGGTGTCGTGGTTGAGATGCTCCATAAGGTCAATCTCGCCACCGTAGGGCCAGCGGTTGGCCTCGTTTCTTTCAAAAGGAAGCAACCAGATGGCTGGCCACGCTCCTTTGGCGCTTTGGAAGCGTGCTCTGACCTCGATACGTCCCGGGGCGAACCCTTTGGTGTCTTTAGTGGTGACGCCACCGCATATATAGGGCGACGGGTCGGCTTCGAGATTGTCGTTGACTATGCCGCGGAGCACGAGCATACCGTCGCGCATGGTCACAAGACGGGGGTCCTTGGACTGTGTTTTGGCCCAGTCGGCTGTTCCTCGCTCGGTACGTACCCATATCTCGGGATTGGGAACTGTGCCGTCAAATTCCTCGGCCCAGTCGAGAGTCCAGCCTTCGTATGGATCAGAGGTGGAGGTTGAAGCAGGCTCCTGCGCTCGGAGCGGTGCGGCGCCGAGGATAATGGCGAGAAAGAATGTAAGTCTTTTCATGATTGGTATATGAATGTATCGTAAGGTTGTGATTGGCGAAGTGAAGCCGGGAGGGTTATGTGGGGAGGAAAGCAGGAGTAAAGTTAAGCATAATTATCGAAAGTGGTCGGTAACGGTGCTCAAAAACAGATTCTGTGAGATTGTCAGAAGGTGATGGTGTCGGGGTCAAGGCCCGAGGAGTCAAGGCCGTCAAGGGCATCGATTGCGGCCATTTCGTCCGGGGTGAGGACGAAGTCGTAGACGTTGATGTTTTGTGCAATGCGCGAGGGCGTGGCCGATTTCGGGATGGGCAGTACGCCGTGCTGAAGCTCCCAGCGGAGTGAAACCTGGGCGACGGAGCGGTCGTGGTGTTCGGCTATGGAACGCAGTACGGGGTTGTCGAACATTCGGCCACGTGCAAGGGGAGACCAGGCCTCAATAAGGATTCTTTGTTCGCGGCAATAGTCAACGGTCGGACGCTGCATCTCCCCGGGGTGGAATTCGATTTGGTTGACCGAGGGGAGGATGTTTGCGGTGACGAGCAAGGATTGAAGGTGGTGCGGACGGAAGTTGCAGACACCGATGGCGCGGACGGCGTGTTCGTCAACAAGGCGCTCCATCGCTTTCCATGTCGAACGGTTTATCTCTTCCCAGCGGTCGGTATGAGCAGGCGATGCCGGCCAATGGATTAGGTAGAGATCAAGGTAGTCAAGGCCGAGTTGACCGAGAGTGACCTCGAATGCACGGAGCGTCGTATCATAGCCGCGGTCGTCGTTCCAGACTTTGCTGCTGGCAAAAAGGTCAGACCGCTCTACCCCACAGCCGTTGATTCCGCGCCCTATGGCAGCTTGGTTGGCGTAGAATGACGCGCAATCAATGTTGCGGTAGCCGTCGGCAATAGCCTTACTTACGATTTCAGCGGTCGAATCGTCGTCGGGGAGTTTATAGGTTCCGAATCCGATGGATGGAATGGCAATTCCGTTATTGAGGGTGAAGTTCAGGGGAACTTCCTGTTCGATTTTCTTTGTTTCCATGAAATACTAACACCGTAGAGGAATGTGAAAGTTC
>CAZNBC010000180.1:0-3744 GCA_964571125.1 uncultured Bacteroides sp. | reverse complement strand
GTATCACATCACCCCGTCAGGTCATTGACCTGTTGGCTCTCGAGGGGGATGCTTCCGACAATATTCCCGGCTGCCCCGGCGTGGGTGAGAAGACTGCGTCCAAGCTCATACGCGAGTTCGGTTCGGTGGAGAATCTTCTTGACCATACTGCTGACCTTAAGGGCGCGCTGAAGACCAAGGTTGAGACGAATGCCGAGCAGATACGCTTCTCAAAGTATCTGGCTACGATACGCACCGATGTGCCTATGGAGGGCCTGACCATCGCCGACCTTGAGCGGAAGCCGGCTGACATTGACCGTCTGGTTGAGATATATACTCAGCTTGAGTTCCGCACTTTCATACGTCGCCTGACTGGCAACAATGCGGCTTCTGCCGATGAGCCGAAGCCTGTGGTGCATCGCTCTGCGGGAGCGAAAGAGGCCCGGCAGGAGGTGCCTCTGTCGTTGTTTGACATTCCTGAAGAATCCGCCTTTCAGGCATCGCCTAAGGCTGACATCGCTGCCGAGGCACCCGACTATGTGCTGCTTGAATCGGTACGTGAGGTGGCCGACATGATAGCCGAAGTGTCACGGCGCGAGAGTGTGGGCGTATGGATAGATGCCGGGGGAAGCGATGCCATGACCGCGGTGTGGCGTGGCATGGCCGTGGCTGTCGAGCCACGTAAGGCCTACTACGTGCATCTGCCGTCGTCGCGTGTCGAACGTCAGGAGATGAAGGCTGTCATAGCGCCTCTTCTGAATGGTGGAGCTAAAGCTATGGTTGTAAGCCATGATATAAAGCGCGACTACATAGTGGCGCTACGTGAGGGGATTGCTCTTGATGCTTCGGCATTTGATGTGGCGTTAGCCCACTATCTGCTTGAGCCCGAGATGAAGCATACGCCGGAGAATCTGGCCGCGCGCTATCTCCACTACGAACTCTCGGAAAACGCCCGGATGCTCTGTGATCCCAAGAGAAAGCAGCCCCTTGACCACGAACAGGCCATGACGGCCTCGTGTGAGCTGGCCGACGTGGCGTTGCGTCTTCATGCGCGTTTCGTGCCCGAGCTTGAGGAGGGTGGACTCACTTCGCTGATGAACGACATAGAGATGCCGATGGCGCGTGTGTTGGGCGACATGGAGTACATCGGAGTGCGTATCAATGTCCATGAACTTCACGAAATGTCGCGCACCTATGGCGAGCGTCTGCGCGCTATGGAGGAGGAAGCCTATCGGTTGGCCGGGGGACAGTTCAATGTGTCATCGCCTATGCAGGTGGGTGAGGTGCTGTTCGAGCGTCTGAAGATTGACCCAAAAGCCAAGCGTACCAAGCGCGGAGCCTACTCTACTACCGAAGAGGTGCTTGAAAAGTACCGCGCCGACTATCCTCTCGTTGACCTCATTCTGAAAATCCGCGGGCTCAAGAAGCTGCTCGCAACCTATATAGATGCTCTGCCGGCTATGGTCAATCCGTCAACAGGCAAGATACATACCTCCTATAATCAGACCGTAACCGCTACGGGGCGCCTGTCATCGGCCAATCCGAATCTGCAGAACATACCCGTGCGCACCGATGACGGTCGCGAGATACGCCGTGCTTTCGTGGCCGACGAGGGGTGCATACTGCTTGATGCCGACTACTCGCAGATTGAGTTGCGCCTCATTGCCGACCTGTCGGGCGACGAAGAGATGATAGACGCTTTCCTCTCGGGCGACGATATCCACCGCCGCACCGCCGCGCGTATCTACCATGAGCCGCTTGAAAGCGTCACCGACAATCAGCGCCGCAATGCCAAGACCGCCAATTTCGGCATCATTTACGGCATCTCGGCTTTCGGCCTTTCGGAACGACTCGGCATACCGCGCTCAGAAGCCAAAATGCTGATTGACGGCTACTTCGCCTCATATCCCACTATCAGGGAGTATATTGACCGCTCCATAGAGTCGGCGCGCAGCGACGGCTACGTCACTACTATCAAGGGACGCAAACGCATGCTCCCCGATATCAACTCGCGCAACTCCGTTGT
The DNA here is from genome assembly GCA_964571125.1 of uncultured Bacteroides sp. Lineage (GTDB taxonomy): Bacteria > Bacteroidota > Bacteroidia > Bacteroidales > Muribaculaceae > Paramuribaculum. The sequence continues at coordinate 1,739 of CAZNBC010000180.1, read as the reverse complement.
GCGCGGTTTTGCCGAGCGCAACGCCGTCAATGCTCCCCTCCAGGGTAGTGCCGCCGACATCATCAAGATGGCAATGGTGGAGATACATCGCCAGATCCTACGCCGCGGCCTTCGCTCACGTATGATAATGCAGGTGCATGACGAACTGATATTCAACGTCTACCCCGACGAGCTCGACACCATGCGCGAACTCGTCGTCACCGGTATGCGCAATGCCTACCGTGGCCGTGTCCCCCTCGAAGTCTCCCTCGGCCAAGGTCCCAACTGGCTCGCCGCCGAACACTAACCCATCAATAATACAGCGAGGCGGTGCATCCCGGGTGGGGTGCATCGCCTCGTGGTTTTGGAATAAGAGTGATATGACTTTAATCCGTCAAAACTCTCTCACCCATATATGTAATCTGTGTTGGAGTAGAGCCTGTGATAACCACATCAGATAAACTCTCTGCTGCTTTCCACTTGTAGCCACTTATTGACACGCCATTATCATATAGGATTCGACAGTTGACCAAAGGTACATCTACATAATCAACAGCTTTGCCATATTCTACTAAGGAGGGAGTGCGGAACAGTCTTAACATTGCGGTACCTCCACATCCTGCATTCTGTCCAACTCCTATAAGGACACCTTTGGAGTCCGATGGGATGTACTTGTTGTCATTATTATATCCAAGAACAGGCGTAACTGTCCCTATAGACTTTAACGAATTTTGGTTGTTTGGGCTTACAAAGCGTTTGCTGCTGTCCCAAATGAATTGGTAATAGTATGTTAAGGGCGTTGGCTTTACTTTAGCAATATTATCGTCAGGCTTAGTACCTTCCTTAGCTTCCGGTTTAATAGGTAATACCCATTCCACATTGCCATTTACCATCAAACTGTTAATACCTACAGCATTAAGTTTATCCATAGTGACACATGGAGAGGATATTACTACTTTGTTACTTACATTAAGCGTACTATTTGCCGAGTATAGTTGACTCCTCTGATTGAAGTTCTCTACTGGGATTAACTCATCATTATATATCTTCTCTGAGTTTTCACTTACTTTTGAGTCATTAGTACGGCTGGTTTTTAACTTGAAGCTCTTACAAATACTTATACCTAATGGATAGACATTTGCAGCATTCTTCCAAGATGTAAAACATCTGAACGAGTTATTTATATTAATGGTCGCAACAGGTCCATGCTCATACCTATTGCCTCCCGGGAATTCTACTTCTCCTCGTAACTCTATGTCATATTCACATATATCTCTGATTAAACCGGACTTCCAAATCCCATCCTTAAGAATACTATTATCGTAGTTTGCAAGATACATGAAGGAGTTGTTGGTTAGGTTTATTACAGATACACCAAAGTTAATGTCAGATTCTATACGGATGGTAGGCCGAAGACCCTTGTGAAAGTAGTTGTTAGCGATTGTTATCGCACTGTTGCGAATTAATAATTGTCCTCCATTCTCAAAATGGTTGCATGTGAGGTCAATACCTTTACATCCTGTGATTAAAACATTACCATTTATAATATTATCGGCAACAGTACCTCCAAAACATTGATTGATTCGTAAAAAATTAGCTTTAGAGCTTATCTCACTGGTGAAATGATTTCCACGGCATACTAACGCATCTCCAACATTATTAAAATCAAGAAGATAATCATTGTCAGAGAGAGAAGTGTCATAAGGGAACATACAGCGTGTTACCTCTTTTTGATCGGCATAGTGTTGTGACCAGACTAT
>CAZNBC010000179.1:0-3749 GCA_964571125.1 uncultured Bacteroides sp. | reverse complement strand
TGACGCCAGCATCCGTCGCGACGGTAGCTCACGCTTTACCGACTCCGACCGCTGGGGTACATTCTGGTCGTTAGGCGCGATGTGGAATATCAAGAATGAAAACTTCGCCCGCTCTGCCAAATGGCTTAATGACCTCCGCTTCCGCGTAAGCTATGGTACTACTGGTAACGGTAGCATCGGCAACTATACTTATCAGGGCTTGGTGGGTACTTCAAGCTCAACATATAATGGCGGTACAATCCTCGGTGTAACTCAGGTATCACTTCCGAAGTTGACTTGGGAACGTGTAAAGGCCTTTGATATCGGTTTCGCAGGTAAGGTCTTCAATCGACTCAACGTTGAATTTGACTTCTATAGGAAGACCACAACCGACATGTTGATGAGCATTCCATGGTCGGTAACTACCGGTTTCGGCAGCGGTCTCGGTAATATCGGTAATATGACCAATACCGGTGTTGATATCGACCTTAAGGCTGATGTATTCTCTAACAAAGATTGGTATATCGGTCTCCGCGCCAATATGAACTACAACCGCAATAAGATCACCAAGCTCTTCCAGGGCCGTGACTATTATACAATTGATAACACAGGTCTTCGCTATGAAGTGGGCCATGATGCCGGTGAATACTATCTGGTACGTTATGCTGGCGTTGACCCCCGCGATGGTAAGCAGCTATGGTATACCCGCGAAGGTAACCTTACCAAGCAGTACAACGAAGAGCGCGATGCTGTTATGACCGGCAAGAGCCAGTATTCACCGATTCATGGTGGTTTCGGTGCCGAAATTCGCTGGAAAGGTTTGAGCGTTGCTGCTGACTTCAGCTGGGCAGGCAAGAAGTATATGATCAACAACGACCGATATTTCTGCGAGAACACCAACTTTGCTACTGACTTCAACCAGATGACCTCCATGCTCAATGTATGGACAACTCCGGGTCAGGTTACCGATATCCCCAAGATCGGCGAGCAGATTCAGTTCGATACCCACCTGCTTGAAAACGCGTCTTTCATGCGTCTGAAGAATATCACAGTGAAATACAGCTTCCCCGGCGATTGGACTCGTACGCTCAAGCTTCAGAATATCGCTCTTTACTTCACAGGCCGTAACCTCTGGACCGTAACCAACTATACCGGCTACGACCCCGAACCTGAATCAAACGTGGTGACCTTCTTCTACCCCAACACCCGTCAGTATGAGTTTGGTCTCGAAGTTTCATTCTAAAAGCTAATGACAACAATGAAAAAAATATTATTTCCACTTCTTGGCCTTTCAGCTATTTTGTCGGCATGCGATATGGAGTTGACTCCCCCGGCTTCGTTGCCGGAAAAAGAGGCGATGACCTCTTTTGAAAACATGTCATACTATCGCAACTATATCTACGCTACACTGCGCGGAAACACTGCCGGTAGCAATATCACTACGGCCGCCCTTCAAGGTGACGAATTCATCGGTGTCATCATCAACGGTAACCGTATGGGTGGTGTGAACAATGGCCAGATTTTCTCGAACTCAGGCGACATCACCGCATTCTTCGGTGGCCGCTATGGTAATATAAGCACTGCCAACTATTTCTTCCCCTATGCTGAGGCTATGCTCAACAGCGAGATGGATAGCGAAGATGAACGCGCAGAGCTTGAACGCTACGTGGCCGAGGCTAAATTCCTCCGTGCATACTGCTATTGGTATCTCGTCGATCACTATTGCGTGAACTATACTACAACCAATGGCGATACTCCTGCGCTCGGTATGCCGATCGTTACGGTTTACAATCCTACACCGTACACATCTGACTATGTAGGCCGCAGCACTCTCAATGAGGTATATAATCTGATCGAATCAGATTTGAATGACGCTTACGCAGGTCTCGTTAAATACGAGGAAGCTTATCCCGAAGTTGCAGAGAATGAGATGCTCTGCCAGAATGCGGCTTATCTCAGCAGCTATGCCGTTCGTGCTCTTCAGGCCCGCGTAGCTCTGCTCAAGGGCGACTGGCAAACAGCTTATGACTATGCGAACGAGATTATCTCATCGAATCTGTATTCACTCTCTACCCGCGCTCGCTACACCACTTATTGGTCAACCGATAAGGGTCCGGAGAACATCTTCCTCCCCTATGGTGACAAGGATGAACAGGCTGCTGTTCCTGCAACCGGTGGTGCTTTCCTCGCAAGTGTTGAGGATCGTCTTGATTACATCCCCACTCAGAACGCCATGGATATCTACACTGATGAGAACGATATCCGCCGCACCGCTTTCTTCGCTTCGCGTACGATAACTGTATATGGATCTTATGTAGAAGTTCCTGCTTTTGTTAAGTTCCCCGGTAACCCGGAACTTAACCTTGTCGCTTCTTCAAACGCTTTGAAGAACCTTCCGAAGCCTTTCCGTTTGAGCGAACAGTATCTTATCCTCGCTGAAGCTGCCGACAATCTGGATATGGTCAGCGAAGCAAATGCGGCTATCAAGAAAATACGCGAAAACCGTATCAGCCGCTATCGTCAGCCCGACGACTACACCGGTGATGATCTTACTCACGAAATACGTCTCGAACGTCAGCGTGAGCTTATCGGTGAGGGCTTCCGCATCAGCGACCTCCGTCGTTGGCATCAAGGTTTCAGCCGTGATGTAAACTATCAGGAATATCCCGAGGCAGCCGACGTTACCGTTGTTGCAGGTCGTGGCGTGACATACACCGCAGATGATTACCGCTATACATGGCCTTTGCCCTCTTCGGAGTTCCAGATCAACCCGCAGCTCAAAGGACAGCAGAACCCAGGTTATTAATTGCTAACAAATCAACTTAAAAGAGATGAAACTTTTTAAATATCTCCTTCTTCTGTTCGTCGGTATCGGTTTCGCTGCGTGCGACGATGACGATGTGAAGGTGAATACTGCTTCAGACGTGACAGTAGAGTTCGCTTCCGATTCACTCATAACTCAGGAGGGTGTGGCGCTTGCACAGATCCCTGTTGTTATCAATGGGGAGCCTAACGGCAAGGTGAAAGTTACAATTGAAGTGCGCCAGGCCGATAATGCCGATGAACCGGCTATTGAGGATGTTCACTATTATGTGACCACCAAGCAGCTTTGGATCTACCCCGACACTAAAGAGGCCGATTTCGAAATCGTCCCCATTGATGATAGAGATCAAGGCGAAGGCCGCACATTCATTATCACAATCACAAGCGCCGAAGGCGCTCAGGTGGGTACACAAAGTCAGGCTATCGGTTTTATCCGTGATAATGACAGCGATACTTACGACCGTCTCGGTGGTGAATGGACTGTGACATTTAATGATTCATACGACGGCGAAGTGTCTGTTAGTGCTGTGATAGAAACCTATGCTTTCGATAAGCCTCAGTACAAACGTATGCTCATGGCTACTGCCGACTGGATGGGATTTGGTGCCGATGGTACTATTGATCTCACTTATAGTGCTGCCGGACGTTTCGTAGGCCTGATGGCTAACAGTCTGGTGATCGGTCCGGTAAACTTTACAAATTATGGTCCTTGCAATATTTTTACCGGTGTGAATGTCAACGGTCAGCCCAGCCTTTCAGGCTCTATCCCCGGCAACTGGAACGATGACCTCACTGAAATCAATTTCGGTGACGGCTTGCTTTACATGCTTGTCGTGGGTGCCGAAGGTAACGAGATTGTCGGTGAAAATACATTGCTTGGCCCGTACTCTACTTGGGATAATATCCGCTTCACAAGATCTTTGGAGGACTAATCTTCCTATCTGATA
>CAZNBC010000178.1:0-3751 GCA_964571125.1 uncultured Bacteroides sp. | reverse complement strand
GGTTGCCACAGGCGGCGAGTATGCACGAGAGGCTATAGCCTAACAGGTTGTTGCGCACATGGCCGAGGTGGAGGGGCTTGTTGGTGTTGGGCGATGAATATTCCACCATCACCAGGGGCGAATCCTCGGTGACGGGCTTGATGCCGAAGTCGGGGGTAGTCTCTATGTGGCGGAGTACTGACGACCAGAATGACGGCTCGATGACGAGGTTGAGGAATCCCTTGATGACATTGAAGCGGTCTACGGCGGGTTCGTTGTCTACGAGCCACTGACCTATCTCGGTGCCTACGGCCTCGGGCGATTTGCGGGCGGCCTTCACCCAGGGGAATACCACTACGGTGAGGTTGCCTTCAAATTCCTTCTTGGTGGTGCCAATCTGCACGTTCTGAGCATCGGCGTCAATGCCGTACAGCTCTTTGACCGCACGTGCCACGGCCTCGGCTATGATCTTATCTATTGACATACTTGATATCTTGTTACTATTCTCTGCAAATATACAATAAAAATCCCTATTGCAAGTCCGTTATCGCTCTTTGGTGGTCACGCCTTGGCCACACTTCGCGTGGCGCGGATGAACGATCGGTAGTAGAGTACGGCGGCCGTCACCAGACTTACCGACCATGACAGTACGATGCCGTAAGTCGACATGTCGAGGGTGAAGGCTATGAAGTAGGACGAGGGGAGGCCTATCACGAGGTAGCTTACCAGAGCTATCCACAGCATGGGCATGACCTGGCCGGTGCCTCGGAGGGCGTTGGCAAAACATATCTGGGTAGCGTCGGCATACTGATACAGTACCAGCGGCACTATCAGCGTGGATGCAATGGCCAGTACCTGAGGGTCGTCAGAGAACTGGTGCATCAGTGAACTGCCGCACAGGGCGAAGACGAGCGACGAGCATGTCGCGAACAGGAGTATGATGCGGTAGCCGCAGAACGATACGCGGCGCATCTCCTCCACATCGCTCAGGCCGTTGGCGTTAGCCACAAGTACCGATACGGCTGCCGCCATCGAGTAATATATGCAGAATCCGAGGGTACCTACGATCAATATTATCTGCAACGCCGCCAGTGAGAACGCGCTGATCCATCCCGCCATGACGGCGGTGAGTGAGAATGCGCTGGTCTCGCATATCATCTGCAGAGACACGGGCCAGGAGGTGGAGAACACTCTCCTGAGATTCACCCCGCGCAGGGCCACGGACATGTATCCCTCGGCATAGCCACGGTAGTCGCGCTTGAAGAAGAATATGGCGATGATAATCACGGGACATACCACACGCGCCACGAGGGTAGAGATGCCGGCTCCGGTAAGACCCAATTCGGGGAAGCCCCAGTTGCCGTAGATTAGAAGCCAGTTCCCAAATATGTTCAGGACATTGGAGAAGAGTATTATCCACATCGGCAGCCGTGTGCGGTTGATGGCGTAGGCCCATTGGGCGAATACGTTGAACACCGTCACGGGGATGACTCCCAACACGGCGATAATGTAGTAAGGGCGTATGAGCGGCAGCAGTTCCTCGGGTTGACCGAGATAGGGGAGGGCAAAGTATAAGGCACTCATCAGTGCGGTGGCAAGCACGGCGAAGATGAGGTTGACGGCAAGTCCGGCCTTCACCATACCGCCGCAGTCGGCAATACGCTTCTGCGAGAATAGTGAGCCTATCAGCGGAGTCAGGCCGAATGTGAATCCGAGGCACCCGAGTATGGGCACATTGAACACATTGTTGACAAACGAAGCCGAGGCAAGTGCGTCAGTGGCGTATAGCCCCACCATCTTAGTGTCGGCAAAGCCCACGACAATCATTCCCACCTGCCCAATAAGGATCGGTATGCCCAACCGGATTATGCGGGAGTAGGTTGACAGATCTTTCACCTTAGTGTAGCCTTAAAAACGAGTATGGCCTTGATGCGGCCGTGGTTTTTTAGTATTGTTCGGTGGCCGAAGGGAACTCGACGGCCTTGACGTCGCCAACGTACGAAGCGATTGACTGCTCTATCATGTCACCGAGCGCACCGTAGTGGCGGAGGAATTTGGGCTTGAAGCCACGGTTCATGCCCAGCATATCCTGCACTACAAGTATCTGTCCGTCAACATCGCTTCCGGCACCTATACCGATTACGGGCGCTTTGACCGAGCGGGCCACTTCGGCGGCAAGTTTAGAGGGAACCTTTTCGAGCACTATGGCGCAGCAACCGAGCGAGTCAAGCATTTTGGCATCCGCTATGAGTCGGGCTGCCTCCTCGTCCTCCTTGGCGCGTACGGCATATCCGCCGAACACATTCACCGACTGGGGAGTAAGACCGAGATGACCTACCACGGGAATACCTGCGGCGATGATGGCTTCGATGGCGGGAGCGATTTCACGCCCACCTTCGATTTTAACCGCTTCGCCTCCGGTCTGCTGTATGACGCGGATTGCGTTGTGCAGCGACGTATTGACATCGGTGGTGACAGTGCCGAAAGGCATATCCACCACTACAAAAGCGCGTTTGGCACCGCGCACCGTGCCCTTGGCATAGACAATCATCTCGTCCAGGGTGATGGGTATGGTTGTGGAATGGCCCAACATAACGTTGGCAGCGGAGTCACCTACCAGTATGAAGTCAATGCCGGCGGCATCAACAAGCGATGCCATAGTGTAGTCATAGGCGGTTATGCAGGCGATTTTTTCGCCGCGAGCCTTCATCTCGGCAAGGGTACGTGTGGTAACCTTGCCCTTATCAGCAGCAGTGTAAGTAGACATAGCGGGTTAAAACTCTGAATTTCTGATATAATGGCCGGCAAAGTTACAAACCTTTTTCCAAACGTCCAAAGAGAAGAGGTGTATGTGCGGTAACATGGTGCGGTGGGTTTTTAAAGGTCTTACCCGTGAACCTCAGCCGGATAAAAGTGTTTATCCATATAATGAATTCAAACACACACACACAATTTTTTATTTTATGAAACGACTTAAGACTCTCTTACCTCTGCTGTTTATAGCGTTTTTCGGAGTCGCCATGGCGGCCTGCTCGGATGATGACAACGACAAAGACCTGATAATCACGTCTTCCAATCTCCCCGAAGTGTCCAGAACCTTTATCTCCACCTATTTCCCTAATGCCACAGTGGTGAAGGCAATCAAGGATAAGGATGAGTATGAGGTGATCCTCTCGGACAAGACCGAGATTGATTTCTATACCTCGGGTGAATGGAAGGATGTGGATGCACCCGCCGGTCAGGCTCTCCCCACGGGCTTCTATCCTGCCGACATTGACCTCTACCTCGCCTACAATCTTGAGGGTGTGGGTATCAACGAGATTTCCAAGGATAAACATGGCTACGATGTGGAGACCGTCACCGGACTTGATATACGGTTTGACTATGACGGTAAATACATCAATACCGACATCGATTGATATAATCATCTCTAATTCATACCCCGGACACAGACCGAAAGGATGTGCTCGGGGTCGTTTTTTTGGAGTGGAGGGTGGTATACGCGTCAAAGTGGTAGGAGGAGTCAAAATAATTCGTTAACTTAGCCGGACACTTTAATTGTCAGCAGACCCGATAGACACCGGCGGCTGACATCTAACTATCTATAACCGACATTATGAGCACCCAAGAGATGGAGGTAAACCGACAGGTATCGGATGACAATAACAGCAACCGACACAGATACTGCGTGGTGATGTGCGGGGGAATAGGCACCCGTTTCTGGCCATATAGCCGCACTGATCTTCCCAAGCAGTTTATTGACATACTCGGC
>CAZNBC010000177.1:0-3762 GCA_964571125.1 uncultured Bacteroides sp. | reverse complement strand
GTCAGAAGTGCCAGCCGACGTTGAGCATGAAGTTGATGCTGTGCATGCGGGGGCAGGTGATGCCGTTGTGCACATAGGCCATGTTGCGTAAGCCGAACTGCGCACGTCCGCCGATTACGAAATGGCTGTTGAATACCAATGACGAACCGATATGTATGCCCATGTCACTGCGGTGAAAGGCGTTTTGGAAAGTGTCGCCGCTCTTGAACAAGTCGGTCTTGAATTCATTGATGTTATATACCATCTGCCCTAATTGATTTAGAGCGGCCCGATAGATGGTCTGACGCTGCTTGCCACTGATACCGTAGGAGTAGAACAGGCCGGTGTCAAGCACCCACCGAACCGTAGAGGCAACATTAAAGCGCCATGAGGCAAACACAGGAATGTTGGTATACACATAGCTGTTTCGCATATATATATTGGAGGCGCTGCTAAGTTCGGCATTAGACGTAAACACATTGACATTCTGATGATTGGCCACGATGTTAAGCTCCGTACCAAAGCCGAAGTACTCCCGGATAGAGAGTGTGACCGCGGCTCCCGCGCCATAGGCTACACCCATATTGGAGTTGGCCTGACGTATTTCGGGGAAACAGTCGGCATAATTATCCGTGATATAGCTACCACCGACAAGCGCATGCACACCCACATCAACTATCTTGCCCGGACGTGAATGGTCTACAAACATCTTGGCTTGATTCGCGGGCTCGGCATGGCACACCAAGCATGAGGCCATGAATGATAAAACGGCAATAGCGATAAGTCGGAACATAAGCGAAAAAGGTGATTAGGACAGCAAAATTAACTAAAAGTAGCCAAACCTCCCCTCGGCTCATTTCAAAATAAATGATTAATTTTGCAGCCAAGACGTCGGCTCTCTCCTTAAATACCAGTCCTGCTCCGGTAGTTCAACGGATAGAATAGAGGTTTCCTAAACCTTAGATAGCGGTTCGATTCCGCTCCGGAGTACCATTCATTTCCAATCCCAGTCCATAATCACATCTTATACCTCTCGGCAATGGCTAAACTATCGGAGAAAATCGGCTACGGCTTCGGTGATATGTCCTCATCGATGTTCTGGAAGATATTTTCATACTATCTTCCCATATTCTACTCTAACATCTTCGGACTCTCGCTCATCGATGCCGGCATGCTGGTGCTCGTGACCCGACTGTGGGACGCTGTGTCCGACCCCATGATGGGTATCATAGCCGACCGTACCAACACCCGATGGGGCAAGTATCGTCCCTATCTGTTGTGGATGGCCGCGCCTTTCTCCATCTGCGGCATACTGCTGTTTACCACACCCGACTGGGGCTATGCCGGAAAACTGATATGGGCCTACGTCACATACGTATTGATGATGACCGTCTATACCGGTATCAACGTGCCTTACGGAGCGCTCCTCGCCGTTGTGAGTGACAACTCCAAGGAGAAGACCATCTTCTCATCCTACCGCATGTTCTTCGCCTATGCCGGTTCGTTCATCTCCCTCTTCTCATGGGAGCCCATGTGCAACTGGTTTGAACACAGCTGCGGCCTCTCTATTGCCAACTCGTGGCAGGCTGCCATGGTAGTCATCGCCGTGGCTTGCTTCGTACTCTTCATCTGCACGTTCAAACTCACACGCGAGAACGTCAAGACCGTGTCCACCGTCTCTATCGGCGCGGACTTCAAGAGCCTGTTCAAGAACTCACCATGGTGGATACTCATCGCGGCCACCATGTGCTTCAACCTCTTCGTTGCCGTACGCGGAGCCACTGTAGCCTTCTTCTTCACCTCCATCATTCCCTCTGACCTCCACATCATCTTCTTCGGATTGTCATTCCTTTTCTTCTCGGGTCTGTTCCTCGGTGTTGGTGAGATAGCTAACATGGTAGGTGTGGGGCTCACCGTACCCATCTGCAATGTCATCGGTAAGAAGTCCACCTTCTTCATCGTCAATGTGCTGCTCGTCATCTTCTCCCTCCTGTTCTACTTCTCATTCATGAGCATCTCCTACGAGTCTCAACTCGGCATGTGGGTTATGCTCCTGCTTCAGATAGTCATTTCAGTCCTCACCGGCATCATGTCACCCCTCGTATGGTCAATGTATGCCGACGTCAGCGACTATGCCGAGCTGCGCTTCAAGACCGCCTCTACCGGCCTGATTTTCTCATCGTCATCAATGGCGCAGAAGTTCGGAGGAGCATTCGGCGGAGCTGCCGTGCTCTGGCTCCTTGACGCCTACGGCTATATCACCCCCGATGCGGCACAGAAGCTCGGTATCGACCCCGCTTCAATCGTGCAGCCCGAAAGCGCCATCAGCTGCCTGTGGGCACTCATCTCGCTCATTCCTGCGGGTATCGCCGTGCTTGCCGCCCTCGTCATCTGGACCTATCCCCTCACGAACCGCCGCATTGACGACATCGTCAACCGTCTGCGCGAACAGCGTGGCGCCGCCGCAGTGGCAGCCATAGCCGAATCGCCTGCAGCCGAGGTTGCCAAAGAGAACCTCGAAGACAATCAGTATTAAATATAAGTCTCAACAACTACATATATTAGAGTCTCTTAAATGAAGGAACTTAAGATTACAGGCGCGCCCCTGCCCAATATGCCTTGGGAGGAACGCCCCGAAGGTACCCACGACGTATTATGGAGATATTCGGCTAACCCCGTCATACCCCGTAATCTGCTCCCTACCTCCAACAGTATATTCAACTCTGCCGTTGTGCCCTTCAAGAAAGGTGAATACAACTTCGCAGGCGTATTCCGTGTCGACGACACCAACCGCCGCATGCGTATGCATGTAGGATTCTCTAAAGACGGTATCAACTGGGAAATCGACGAGCGCGACGTGCCCATGGAAGGTGCCGACCCCGAAGTGGCCCGCGTGGAGTATCGCTATGACCCCCGTGTGACACAGATAGGCGACACATTCTATGTTACCTGGTGTAACGGCTATTTCGGCCCCACCATCGGCGTGGCTTGGACCAAGGATTTCGAGACATTCCATCAGATGGAAAACGCCTTCCTGCCCTACAACCGCAACGGCGTAATGTTCCCCCGCAAAATCAACGGTCGCTTCGCCATGCTGTCACGTCCCAGCGACACAGGTCACACAGCCTTCGGTGACATCTTCTACAGCGAATCGCCCGACCTCGAATTCTGGGGACGCCGCCGCCACGTAATGTCCCCCGCCAAGTTCGAGACAAGCGCATGGCAGTGCATGAAAATCGGTGCCGGTCCTATCCCCATCGAGACGTCGGAAGGCTGGCCGCTCATCTACCACGGCGTGCTCCGTTCATGCAACGGCTATGTTTACGCCTTCGGTTCAGCCCTCCTTGACCTTGACGAGCCCTGGAAGGTACTCGCCCGCAGCGGTCCCTACCTCCTCTCGCCCCAGACACTCTACGAGCTCGTCGGCGATGTGCCCAGTGTAGCATTCCCCTGCGCTTCACTTCACGACCCCGAGACAGGCCGCATAGCCATCTACTACGGCTGTGCCGACACCTGCACCGGCCTCGCTTTCGGCTACATCCCCGAAATCGTGGAGTGGACAAAGAAGAACAGCATCATCTGATTTTTCCAAAAACTCCCATACATTTAGGGCTACGCACCAGTGCGTAGCCCTAAATTGTTTTTACTATTATAGCTAAGGGATATTTCTGTCACTTGATTTTAACGGTGATGGGGAGGGAGTTGAGGGTTGCTTCAAAGTGGCGGTCAGGCGATAGGGGAAGGACTCCGGGAAGGGTGCATGGCATCACGACATCGCCGGTC
>CAZNBC010000176.1:0-3764 GCA_964571125.1 uncultured Bacteroides sp. | reverse complement strand
CGATGGACGTCTACATCACCAAACTGCGCAAACACCTGCGCGACGATCCATCAATCGAGATTATCAACATCCACGGCAAGGGCTACAAGCTCATAGCTCCCGAAGCCGGTGCAGAGAAGTGAGGTGACACGTCATACCGATAATATATCATCCACAAAGGGGATGTTCAGAGCCGTCATGGCTTTGGCCATCCCCTCTGTCATTGCCAATATCACCACTCCCCTGCTGAGCATGGTGGATGTGGCCATAATGGGCCACATGGGGAGCGCCATCTACTTAGCCGCCATAGCCGTAGGAGGTACCATGTTCAACATGCTCTACTGGCTTTTGGGCTTCCTGCGCATGGGTGCGAGCGGACTTACGGCCCAGGCCTACGGACGCAACGACCGTGGTGAGATTTCCGCCATACTCTCTCGTGTCCTCCTCATATCCACCACCGCGGGCATCCTGTTCATACTCCTCAGCCGACCGCTGTGCTCCGTCATCCTGTCGATAATCGACCCTGACACTGCCACCGTAGGCCCCGCAGCCGAATACTTCGGCATCTGTATATGGGGCGCTCCCGCAGTATTGGGGATGTATGTGCTCAACGGATGGTTTCTCGGCTTGCAGTCGCCGAAGACACCCATGTGGATAGCTATCCTCATAAACTTGGTCAACATCCTTGTAAGCTCGGCCCTGATATTCGGCCTCGGCATGGGGATACGTGGGGCGGCCTTCGGCACACTCACGGCACAGTGGACAGGTTTCATCGTGGGCCTGATACTCTGTGCACACCGTAATGTGGGCATCACATCATGGCGCGAGATAGCCAAAGGTGAGGAAATCAAGAAATTCTTTAAAGTCAACACCGATATATTCCTGCGCACGGTGTGTCTCGTCGGAGTCACCATCTGGTTCACCCGCATCGGCGCCTCGCAGGGCGCGATAATGCTCGCTGCCAATGCCGTGCTGATGCAGTTCTTCACACTCTTCTCCTACTTCATGGACGGATTTGCCTTTGCAGCCGAAGCACTCTGCGGCCGTTTTCACGGAGCCCGTGACAGCATGGCGCTGAAAAAGGCCGTGCACGTCACCCTCGGATGCGGCACTCTGCTGGCGGCGGTCTTCACCCTTGCGTATATGCTTGGCGGGGAGACCTTGATTGACCTCCTGAGCGACAACAATGACATACGGAGTCAGGCACGGGAATTCCTATGGTGGGTCGTGTCAATTCCGCTCATGGGATACGTAGCCTTCGCGTGGGACGGAGTTGCTATAGGCACGTCACGCACCCGCCTCATGCTCCTATCGATGGTGTGGGCCACGGCAATATTCTTCATCGTATGGCTCATAGCCTTCCCCTCACTCGGCAATCACGGCCTATGGCTCGCCTTCGTCTGCTACCTCCTCACCCGCGGCCTCTTCCTCACCCTCAATCACCGGCGCATGACGACGATATAGGGCCGTTAAGTAACGTTTTTATGAGTCAACATACGTTTTTACCGTCAGGGTGTCATAATTATTGTGTATCTTTGTGAGTTGAAACCCCATACGATATTAATCACAACACTTCATAGATTCAATTAGATATGAAATTCAATGTCCCGAGCAAAACCCTTTACAGCTATACGTCGGCTGTCAGCAAGGTAATTAATGCCAAGAATGCTCTGACCGTGCTCAACAATTTCCTCTTCACGCTTGACGGCGACACCCTCACTGTCACAGCTGCCGATATGGAGAATTGCCTCATGGCCCGTGTACCCGTCACCGGAGCCGAGGGAAGCGGAAGTTTCTGTCTGGATGCACGTCGTATAGTAGACCTGCTCAAAGAGTTGCCCGATCATGGAGTGACTTTCGACATTGACGAAACCACACTCGAAGCCGTCATCACATACTGCAACGGTGAATACCGCACCGTAGCTATCAACGGCAGCGAGTATCCCGAATTCAAACAGGAAATGGAGGGTGAGACCATTTCGTTCCGTTGCCCCACCTCGGTAGTGATGCGAGGCATCGAAAACACCCTATTCGCAGTAGGCAACGACGAACTCCGCCCCATGATGATGGGTATCCTCTGGGACGTGAAGCCCGACAAGATAGTGTTCGTGGCCACCGACACCCGTAAACTCGTGAAGTACTCCACAGCAAAGGTGGCTCCCGAGGTTGAAGGCTCATTCATCCTTCCCCTGAAAGCAGCCACTGTGCTTAAGAACGTGTTCGGCAAGGAGGATGACGTCAACATCACCGTAAGCCCCCGCAGCATTGTGTTCGAGTCATCGTCATACACCTTCAACTGCCGCCTCATCAAGGGTTCGTTCCCCGACTACAACCGAGTGATACCTCAGTCCAACCCCTACGTGATGGGTATCAACCGTCTTGACCTCCTCAACGCCGTGCGTCGCGTAGGCCTATTCGCCAACGCCGGCAACGGACTCATCAAGTTCAAGATTCAGGACCAGAAGCTGACCCTAAAGGTGCAGGACAGCGGTTTCGGCACATCGGGACGCGAACAGCTCCAGTGTGACTACACCGGCAAGGAATTCATGATAGGTTTCGGAGCACCCTACCTGCTCGAAATCCTCTCGACCCTCTCGACCGAGACCGTGATGATGAAGCTCTCCGACCCCAGCCGTCCCGCAGTATGCGTGCCCGACAAGGACGAGGACGATACCGAGATGCTTGTACTTCTCATGCCCATGAGCTTCACCGAATATTGATAGCAAATGGAACTGAAACTTAGCCGTCCGATAGTTTTTTTCGATCTCGAAACCACCGGTACCAATATAACCTCCGACCGCATAGTCGAAATCTCGGTCATCAAAGTGTTTCCCGACGGACATGAGGAGACACGCACCCGCCGTATCAATCCCGAGATGCCCATTCCGAGCGAGGCCTCGGCCATCCACCACATCTACGACAAGGATGTGGCCGACGCTCCACGCTTCAGGGAGATAGCCAAATCCCTGGCTGACTTCTTCACCGGATGTGACATAGCAGGATTCAACTCCAACCGTTTCGACATACCGATGCTCGATCAGGAGTTTCAGAGAGTGGGTGTGAAGTTTGATTTCACACGTCCGAGATTTGTTGACGTGCAGACCATTTTCCACAAGAAGGAGCCGCGCAACCTCGTGGCCGCATACCGCTTCTACTGCGGAGGCGACCTTGAAGCCGCCCATTCGGCCAACGCCGACACCCGCGCCACCCTGGAAGTGCTCAAGGCACAGCTTGACAAATATGATGACCTCCCCAACGACATAGCCCAGCTGGCCGACTACTCGTGTCAGCAGCGCAATGTCGACCTCATGGGCCGACTTGTCTACGACGAAAAGCGTCGTCCGGTAATCAATTTCGGCAAATATAAGGGACGTCTTGCTGCTGAAGTGCTGAAATCCGACCCCGGTTATTACGCATGGATCATGCAGGGCGACTTCCCCCAGAATACCAAGGATGCCTTCACACGCATCAAACTCTCATTGCGATAATTCACCTACCCCGTCATCATGCTCAAAGGACGTCACTTCATATTAGGCATCACAGGCGGAATAGCCGCATATAAATCCGTAACGCTCCTGCGACTTCTCGTCAAAGCCGGAGCCGAGGTGCAGGTAGTAATCACCCCCTCCGGCAAGGAATTCATTACGCCTGTCACCCTGTCGGCCCTGAGCGGCAAACCGGTCATCTGCGACTTCTTCACAGCCAACACCGGAGAGTGGCACAGCCATGTTGACCTCGGTCTGTGGGCCGACGCCATGATAGTGGCCCCCGCCACGGCATGTACC
>CAZNBC010000175.1:0-3792 GCA_964571125.1 uncultured Bacteroides sp. | reverse complement strand
GTATTATCCACTCGCGTGTCTCGTGGATATTGTCGCCGGTAGAGAGGTCCATTAGTGTGTCGCCACCCCAGTAGCAGCTCCAAACGGCTTTACCAACTTCTTCCTCTATGCCTGACGAAAGGGCGGAGTTACCTATGTTGGTGTTGAGTTTCACACTGAACGCGCGACCTATGATCATAGGTTCCGCCTCAGGGTGATTGATGTTGGCGGGGAGCACGGCACGGCCCTCGGCAATCTCCTGACGTACGAACTCGGGGGTGATGTAGCTCTTGATACCGAGTTGGGCGTTGTTCATGTTCTCGCGGATAGCCACATATTCCATTTCCGGGGTGATGATGCCCTGGCGTGCGAGGGCCATCTGGGTGATGTTGCATCCTTCGGCAGCCTTTCGGGGGGCATAGCGGTGGGCGAAGCGTATGCTGTCGAGCGACTTGTCAGCTTCGCGCATCTTTCCGTACTCCGAAGTGATGGACGGAAGCTGCACGAGGTCAGCTCTTTTCTTAAGCCACTCTTCGCGGAGTCGGGGCAGCCCCTTGTTAATGTCAATGGTGACTGCAGGGTCGGTGTACACTCCGCTGGTGTCATACACCGTCACCGGAGCATTTTCAGTCTGAACACGCTTGCCGTCAACAATCTTCACGGTCGGAGTGAGGTTGATGTTGCGCATACCCACTCTGAGGAAGGGGAAGAGGTTGCCCTGCATGTACACTTTCTCCGAACCGGGGTAGGAGTGCACATCAATATTTTCGATAGTCATTGCAGAAATTTCGTAAATGTGAGGTGATTAGTCAAGAAATGAGGTGAGAGGACTGGTGGCGACGGCACGGTCGCTGACACTTCCGAGTCCGGCAAGGTAACCCATACGTCCGGCTTCCACGGCGAGGCGGAATGCCTTGGCCATCTCCACGGGGTCACCCGCAACCGCTATGGCAGTGTTGACAAGCACGGCATCAGCACCTATCTCCATAGCTTCGGCGGCATGAGAGGGTGCGCCGAGTCCGGCATCTATTACCACAGGCACACGGGTCTCCGTAATGATTATTTCAAGCAAATCGCGGGTCTTGAGTCCCTTGTTTGTGCCGATAGGTGCTCCGAGGGGCATTACAGCGGCTGATCCAACCTCTTCGAGGCGCTTGCAGAGGACAGGGTCGGCCTGAATGTAGGGGAGTACCTTGAAGCCTTCCTTGGCAAGTATCTCGGTGGCTTTTAAAGTTTCAATCGGGTCAGGGAGGAGATACTTGGGGTCGGGGTGTATTTCGAGCTTGATGAAGTCGGTGCCGAAGCACTCGCGTGACAGGCGGGCAGCCATAACGGCCTCCTCGGCATTGCGCACTCCCGAGGTGTTGGGCAGGAACTGCACATGCTCGCGGTTGATATGGTGCAGCATGTCGTCCTCTTCACTATGGTCCATGTCAATGCGCTTCATGGCGACGGTAATCATTTCCGAACCGGAGGCGAGTATGGCATCGAGCATTACTTTATTGGATGGGAATTTACCCGTTCCTACGAAAAGGCGAGAGTGGAATTCGCGTCCACCGAGTTTCAGTATATCGTCCATATCTGATGGTATTGTTTTGCTGATGAGTTAGCGGTATGATTCGAGCTTTTTGACAACTTTAGCGGTGTATTCCACGGGGTCATCGGCATTGAGGATGGCACCGGACATGGCTACACCGTTGACACCTGTTGCCATGATGGCGTCGAGGTCCTCGTAGGTAATGCCGCCGATAGCCACTACGGGCAATTCGATACCCATCTCGCGGACATCCTTCATTATTGACTCATAACCCTCAAGACCAAGCTCAGGAGAGAGATTCTTTTTGGTAGTGGTAAAGCGGAAGGGGCCGAGGCCTACGTAGTCAATATCGATTCCTTTCCATTTGGTGAAGTCTGCGGCAGTATTGGCGGTGACGCCGATAATGGCTTCGGCACCGAGAATTTCGCGAGCTTCGGCAGGAGGCATGTCGTGCTTGCCGAGGTGCACGCCGTGTACGCCGAGTTCGCGGGTGAGCTCCACGTTGTCGTCAATAATCAGGAAAGCATCATTCTCTTTGCAGATAGGGATGATTTCGAGAGCGGTTTCACGGAGTTCCTCGTATGAGGCGTCTTTCATGCGTAGCTGTATCCAGCGGCAGCCCCCTTCGATAGCCATCTGTACTTCCTCGGCTATCGTGAAGCGGTCGCTCGGATGAGTTATGAATTGTAGCATAATTATGTGGTGTTATATTATTGCTTTGATATATGGTTTTACGCAAACTCGCGCAGTATCATGCTAAGTTCGTCGATTGATTCTGCCCGGTCAATATAGCCTAACACCGCGTAGCCTGCAAACCCCATGTCAGTCAGCCATGAGACATGCGCGGGGGATACGCCTCCGAGAGCGATGACAGGTATAGAGGCCGAGGATACCGATTGACTCAGACTGTCATTGTCCCACTGTCGTGAGTATCCCTGCTTAGAGATGCTGTCGAAGATTGGGCTGAGTGTTACGTAGGCTAAAGATGACGGAATCCCCTCCAGCTCTTTCAGCGAGTGAATACTTTTGCTGATTTCTCCACGGAAGCCGTGGGGGATGGTGTTATTACGTGCATTGAGGTGTATGCCGCAGAGTCCGTATTCTCCGACGAGGTCAAAGTGACTGTGAAGCTTCACTCGGCTCCTATGAAAGGGTGAGAGTCCGTCAAGGATTTTTTTCATCTCCTCACAGTCTGCCGATGGATGACGCAGATGCACTCTGTCCCACCCTTCGTCAAGAATGGTGGAAATGTACTCACACTCGTCGCGTCGTATTTCCGGAGGTGTGATGGCGATGCGCAACATACTTGTATGCAGGAGCTTTACAGGTCGGTCTTAACCTCCGTAAAAGGCTTTGATTATCAGAATTTTGTCACCAGGATTCAGTGTGGTTTCGCCTCGTTTGTCATTGGGTATGACCGCTCCGTTTACGGCGGTAGCTATTCCGGTTACGGGAATGGAAAGACTTTCAAGGGCTGCTGAGAGGGTTATGCTGTCGGCAACCTCTACCGGTTTATCATTGAGATAAATAGTCATGGGAAATTATGGTTTTGATTGTGAATTAACGGTGACGTTCGTTGCGGATTTTCATGCGTCGCGGCGAGAACAGGTGATTTGTCGGGCCGTGACCTGAACCCACATGCAGGAAAGAAGCAGACTCGAGGGCCTTGGTGACGAAGAGTTTGCCTTTCCTCACTGCCTGGGTCAAATCATAGCCGAGCGCCATGTATGAGGCAATGGCAGACGACATGGTGCAGCCAGTGCCGTGGCTGTTTTGGGTGCGAACGGCATCGGCAGTAAGGATTATTGGCTGCTGCTCAGGTGATATGGAGAGGATGTCGGTCTTAATGTCAGTGCGTGGAGTGTCGCCCCCCTTGATAAGTACAGCTTTGACTCCCATAGCATGGAGTTTACTGATTTGCTCCGTAGGGTCGTCACAGCCGGTGAGCGCTTTCGCCTCGGATTGATTGGGTGTGATGAGTGTAGCCAATGGAAACAGGCGCCTTACCATCGTGTCTACCGCATCTTCGGCAATGAGGCGTGAGCCGCTGGTGGACACCATCACGGGGTCAATAATCAGAGGAACGGGTTTTTGTGACTCGAAAGCACGTTCAATGACGTTTGCCACGGCATCTATGATAGCCTTGTCATACAGCATACCTGTTTTGATGGCGAGGGGCGGAATGTCTTCCCACACGGCTTCGAGCTGAGCCTTCACTATCGTCGGGTCAATGCCTTGCACGGCTCTCACACCGGTAGTGTTCTGCGCGGTGATAG
>CAZNBC010000174.1:0-3802 GCA_964571125.1 uncultured Bacteroides sp. | reverse complement strand
AGTATCTTGAGGGCTTCTCGCGTTTTACCGAACTGATAGTCCACGGCGGCTATCTGCTGATGCACGAGGGGCTTAAGATGCGCCCCCGCGTGGATAAGTCGGTGGCGGTCTACACCTATGCGGTAGACCGTGGCGACTTCCGCGCAGCCAACATACGCATGGGTGACGGCGCCATACGTTTCGACTTCGTGACCCCCGCCGGAGTGGTGAGGGACATAGATCTCGGGGTGCCTGTCGAAGTCAATATTGACAATGCCATAGCAGCTATGGGTGCCGTTTGGCTCACCGGCTGCATGGAGCCACAGAGGTTTGCCGAGGTGGCCCGCGAGGCGATGGCTTCGTTCATGGGCCCTCAGCGTCGCTTTGAAGTGTGGCTCAAGGAGGATGGCCCTCAGGGGAGGGTAGTGATAGACGACTATGCCCATCACCCCGCCGAACTGGCCGCTTCGATTTCGGGCGTGCGCAAGCTCTATCCCGGCCGCAGGCTCACCGTGGCTTTCCAGCCTCATCTCTATACACGCACCCGCGACTTCGCTCCGGAGTTCGCCGAGTCCCTTTCGATGGCCGATGAGGTGATACTGACCGACCTGTACCCCGCGCGTGAGGAACCTATCGAGGGGGTTAGCTCGAAGATTATCTACGACCGCGTGACCTCACCCGAGAAAGTGCTGATAGCCAAAGACGACTTGGTGAATACGATAAAAAACCGTAACTTTGACATCCTGCTGACTGCAGGAGCCGGCGACATGTGCAATCTGCTGCCGGAGCTTGTCGAAGCAGTGACGGGACATGCCGCCCGCTCGCCTCACAAACACTGATTAAATCCCTGTCTCCTCAGGCTTTTAGCCAATCTTTATCTCTCCACGATGCGCTGACGTATGAAAAAGTATCTTCCGTGTCTGATGTCGCTCTGCCTCATGGCCTATCTGGTCGTGGCGTTGGCGTTTACCTCGCGTTTTTCGCACGAGGAGCAGTGTCGCGGACTTACCATCGTGGTCAATGACTCGACCGAACGACGCTTCGTCACCGCCGCAGAGTTGGCCAACGAACTCGGTCAGCTCCCATCGCGCATCACCTCCATGAGGCTCGATGAGGTGAACACCGACAGTATCACACGTCTGTTTCGCGCCATAGACAAGATAGAGAACGTGAGGGTTGTGAAGATGACCGACCACACCGTGCGTATCACGGTTGACCCCATGGTGCCTGTGGCAAGGGTGTTTGACGGCGCGACGTCATACTATATCAACCGTCAGGGCAAGCGCATTTCCGCCAATCCGCGCTATCACATTGATGTGCCCGTGATTCAGGGCCATTTCATCGACTCGATATTCCCTCCTACGGCGCTGTTGCCGCTTATAGAGTATATCGTGGCCGATTCGGTGTGGAATCCGCTCATGTCAATGATAAAGGTGGATTCGCCCAACGACATCATCTTCGTGCCCATAGTGCGCGGCCAGGTTGTCAACTTAGGCGATGTCAACAATATAGAGCAGAAGTTCCACCGCCTGCGACGCTTCTACACCGAAGTGCTGCCGGTGAAGGGTTGGGACTTTTACGACACCATATCCGTCAAGTGGGGCGGACAGGTGGTAGCCTCACGGCGCCACAAAGTGCTCCGCGCTCCCTTCAGCATAGCCGAGGAGGATGAGGAGGATGTTGACGTAGGCACCATGCTTGCGGCCGAGGGTGTGGCCCCCGGGCGTACCAAGGTGGGACAGCAGGCCCATAGCGAGCGTCCTATCCCGGCCTCCGAGACGGTGTTTGCCACACAGCCGGCGCCACAGCCCGCTAAAGATACTCCCTCCGAAAAAGTAAAAAAAGAAAATCAAAATAGATAAATGTCAGCCCAAAAGAAAACCATAGCCGCCGTGGAAATCGGCAGCTCCAAGATAAAAGCGGCCTTAGGCACAGTTGATGAGTTCGGCACGCTCACCGTTGACGCGGTGGAGCAGGTGCCCATGACCGACAGTGTGCGCTACGGTTGGATTCGCAATGTCAACGATGTGAGCGGAGCCATCAACAATATCCTCCGCAATCTCGAAAACCGCATAGGACGCAAGATTACCTCGGTGTATGTAGGTATGGGCGGACGCTCGCTCAGCGCCACCGACCGCCATGTGGAGCGTCAGCTGGCCCAGGATATGGAGATAGTGCCGCAGTTGCTCGAGAATATGCGCGGTGAGGCATACCATATGCCCGGATTTGCCGACCGTGAGGTGATAGACGTGTTGCCCTGTGAGTATCAGGTGGACCGCATATCCACCTTCCAACCCTCGGGCATGGTGGGACGCAACGTGCGCGCCACTTACAAGGTGATTAGCGCCAAGCAGCAGCAGAGACGCAACCTCGACACAGTGCTCACCTCCAAACTCGGACTCACCGTCAACGGATACATCGTGCGTCAGACCGCACTGGCCGAGCTGGTGCTTACCCGCGAGGAGATGGCTTTGGGCTGTATGCTCGTTGACTTCGGTGCCGAGACCATCACCGTATCAATCTACAAGAACGGCGCCCTCCGCTATCTTCAGACCATACCCCTCGGGTCGCGCCTCATCACCCGCGACCTCATGAACCTCAATTATATTGAGGAGCAGGCTGAGGAGATTAAGCGCCAGAGCGGCAACGCCATGGCACAGCCTGTAGCGCCCGCCGCAGCAGGGGTCATCAATTTCAATGAGATAAGCAACTACGTGGGTGCGCGTGTCAAGGAGCTGACTGCCAATATCAAGGCGCAGGTGAAGTTCGCGGGAATGAACCCCGCCGACCTCCCCGCCGGAATCATTATCGTAGGTAACGGTGCCCGCCTCAACGGCTTCAACTCGCGTCTTGAGAGCGAGACCGGTATGTCGGTGCGTTCAGGCGCTCCCTCGTCTTCGGTGAGAATCAGCGACAGCCGTATCACCCCCTCGGAGGTTATTGACGTTATCGCCGTGCTCCGCTCGGCTTCCGTGAACAATCCCGTGGAGTGCACTGTTGCTCCTGAGCCTCTGGGTGGGCAGCAGGAGGTGATTAATCAGCCCGAGCCCGAACCGGTGGACAATACATACGTGCCTGACGACATACCCGAACCTCCGCGCAAGAAGAAAAAGTCGTTCGGCTTCATCAATAAGCTGCGCAACGGTATTCAGGACATCATGCGTGACCCCGAAGAGGATGAGGACGATGACGACCTCCGCGACGATAATTAATCTAACGTAAGAATCATATTGCGACTATGAGCGACGATATAAATGCAAGCATGGCTGCGTTCGGCAGTCAGATAAATGCACCGATGCCCGACAACGATGATGCCAACTCTATCGTTGAAATCAAGGTGATCGGTGTCGGTGGCGGCGGCAACAATGCCATCAACCACATGTACCGCCAGGGGGTGCAGAATGTCACTTTCGTGGTGGTCAACACCGATAAGAAATCACTGCGCACATCGCCTGTGCCCAATAAGGTGCAGCTCGGCCCGGGACTCGGCGCCGGCAACCGTCCGGAAGTGGGCCGCGAGTGGGCCGAAAAGGATATAGCCAAGATTGAGGCACTGTTTGAGGACGATACCAAGATGGTGTTCATCACCGCAGGTATGGGCGGCGGCACGGGTACAGGTGCCGGTCCCGTAGTGGCCCGTGTGGCCAAGGAGCGCGGACTGCTCACGGTGGGTATCGTCACCATTCCCTTCTTCTTCGAAGGTGAAAAGAAGATTCTCAAGGCGCTTGACGGCGTCGACGAGATGGGCCGCTACGTAGATGCCCTGCTGGTTATCAACAATGAGCGCCTAACCGAGATATACGGCGACCTTGACTTCCTCAAC
>CAZNBC010000173.1:990-3810 GCA_964571125.1 uncultured Bacteroides sp. | reverse complement strand
GTTGAGGGCGGTATCAGCCAGATGTGGACTATCTCAGCCCTGCAGATGCACCCCAAGGCAATCATCGTATGCGACGAGGCCGCATGTGCCGAACTCCAGGTGCAGACCTACCGCTACTTCAAGGATATCGAGAGCCGTAATCTTGACCCCGATTCACAGCTCGCCTGAATTATCAGATAAATATCATCCGATATAAAACTCTTTTTTGGGACGCCCCCGGCAGCTGTGTATTTCCCGGCATGCCGAGGGCGTATCTTTATCCCCGACTCCTTTTCCTTAAAACCATTCTCTCAGAATATCCTGTATCCATGCGACTGATTATCGTATTACTTCTTCTTGTCCATTGTGCTGTCGTGAATGCCCGTCAGGTGAGCGATTACGGAGCTATTGATTCACTGGCCATGCGTGTCACCGAGGGCACCTCAGAGGGGCGTATCCATTTCCGCAAGATTGCCTCCGGGGCTGACCGTGATACATTCTATGTGGCCACGGCCCCTGACGGTAAGTCGGTGGAGATAGGTGGAAACAATACGGTGAGTATGGCCGTGGGCCTCAACCGCTATCTGCGCGACGTGGCCCGCATACATATCTCATGGAACAATCTTACGCAGTCTCTTCCGGAGGAACTTCCTCTGCCCGCCGATACGCTCACGGGGGGTACCGACATGAAGGACCGCTATTATCTCAATTACTGCACCCTGTCGTACTCCATGCCTTTCTGGGATTTCGCGCGGTGGGAGAAGGAGATGGACTGGATGGCGCTGCATGGCGTCAACATGTGCCTCGCGGGTATAGGCATGGAACCCGTGTGGCGCTCTGTATTGTCGCAAATCGGATATGACGATGATGAGATAGCCGCCTTTATTCCCGGCCCGGGTTATCGCGCATGGTGGCTGATGAACAATCTCGAGGGTTGGGGAGGCCCCGTGACGGAGCAGTGGTATGAGGATTCACGGATTCTTCAGCGACGTGTCGTCGACCGTATGCGCGAGCTTGAGATAGAGCCGGTGTTTCCCGGATATGCCGGTATGATACCGCACGATGCGGGTAGCAAACTCGGCATTGACGTGGCCGACCCCGGATTGTGGTGCGGATTTACCCGCCCGGCATTCCTGATGCCCGGCGATGAGACTTTTGACCGCGTGGCCGACCTGTACTACCAAGCCCTTGACAGTCTATACGGTAAGTCGCGGTACTACAGCATGGACCCCTTTCATGAGGGTGGCGATGTGAGCAAGGTAGACCTCGGAGCTGCCGGCAAGGCTATCTTCGACGCCATGCGCAGGACAAATCCCGGAGCAAGTTGGGTAGTCCAGGCGTGGCATGTCAATCCCCGTCCGGAGATACTTCGCAGTGTCGGGCCGGGTGGTATGAAGGTGCTCGACCTCTATGCCGATAAACTTCCCCAATGGGGCGATTCCTCCTCTCCGCGATGCCGCAAGGAGGGATTTCTGGGCCACGACTGGCTGTACTGTATGCTGCTCAACTTCGGCGGCAATGTGGGAATGCACGGACGTATGGCCTACATGATCGATGAGTTTGCCAAGGCACGGTCGGAGGCTCCTTCCCCTTTGACGGGCGTAGGCGTCACGGCCGAGGGAATAGAGAACAATCCCGTGATGTATGAGCTGCTCTTTGACCTTCCGTGGGGAGGGGTTACTGACCGCGACTCGTGGCTCAAGTCGTATCTGACTGCCCGATATGGCCGCACACCTACCGAAGAGGAGACGGCGGCATGGCATATTCTTGCCACGACGGTATATGATGCTCCCTTGGATTATAAGGGTGAGGGCACGCCCGAGTCGGTGCTCTGCGCGCGCCCGGCCAAGAATCTCCGCAGCGTATCCACATGGGGTTGCTCCGACATCTTTTACACTCCGGAACAGATTAATGAGGCAGCCCGTCTGCTCACCTCGTCGGCATCGGACGGCCGTAACTCAGGGTTGGAGTACGATATAATAGATGCGTGGCGCCAGAGCAATGCAACTGTGGCCCATGAACTGCTCCATAATATTGACCGCGCTTTCGAGAGCGGCGATACAGTCGCGGCCCGCAAGCTGTCGGGACGCTTCATGGCCCTAATTGACAATCAGGACAGTCTGCTGTCGATAATCCCTGACACGCAGTTGAGCACATGGCTCGATATGGCTGCGCAGTGCGGCACGGACCCGGTGCAGCGGCTGCGCAATGTAGAGAATGCCGCCCGGCTGATAACGGTGCGGGGCGACAGCGTGGCAGCCAACCGGGGAGGGCTTCATGACTATTCCCACCGCGAATGGGGTGGCCTGCTCCGCTCGCTCTACCGTGCGCGCTGGGAGGCCTGGTGGCAGTGGCGCCTATCGGGTGAACAAGGCCCCGCACCTGACTTCTGGGCCATGGAGATGCGTTGGCTCAATGACACCCTCGAGCCTTACAGACGACGGCTGTTGCCTCACTGATTTCCGGACTGACTGGTTGTTATTGTGCGCGGTCAGAAAAATTCGCTATATTTGCACAAATAACAGAATGCGTAAACAATCAAGATGAAATATATCGGTGCACATGTGTCAGCAAGCGATGGCGTAAGTCAGGCTCCGCTGCATGCCCACGAGATAGAGGCACGTGCCTTTGCCCTCTTTACCCGCAATCCGTCACGATGGATGTCCAAGCCTATCTCCGACAAGGAGGCTGAGGCTTTCAAGGCTAATTGCGAGAAGTTCGGATACCGTCCCGAGCATATCCTCCCCCATGACAGCTATCTGATCAATCTCGGCTCGCCCGATGAGGAAAAGCTGGTCAAGAGCCGCGAGGCCTTCCTTGACGAGCTGCGCCGATGTGAGC
>CAZNBC010000173.1:0-980 GCA_964571125.1 uncultured Bacteroides sp. | reverse complement strand
CAGCTCGGACTGACCATGCTGAATTTCCATCCAGGAAGCCACCTGAAGCTCATGGATGAGAATGCCTGCCTTGACCTCATAGCCGAGAGTATCAACGTCTCTTTAGACCGGACCGAGGGGGTCAAGGCCGTGATAGAGAATACGGCAGGGCAGGGGTCGAATCTCGGCTTCACCTTTGAGCAGATAGCCCGCATCATCAGCGGCGTCAAGGATAAGAGCCGCGTGGGAGTGTGTATCGACACTTGCCATTCGTTTGCGGCAGGCTATGACTTCTCTACCCGCGAGGGGTATGAGGCCACGTGGCGCAAGTTTGATGAGGTGATAGGCCTTGAGTATCTCAGCGCCATGCACATCAATGATACCAAGAAGGGACTCGGGTCGAAGGTCGACCGCCATGAGTCGCTTCGAAAGGGGATGCTCGGCGAGGAGTTTTTCCATCTGATGATGGCCGATCCACGTCTTGACAACATACCCCTGATACTCGAGACCCCCGACGAATCGCTGTGGGCCGAGGAAATAAGGTGGCTCTATTCGCTTGCCACCGACTGAGGTTGACTACCTTTCTGCTATTTAATGACTTACATTTCTGAATATCATACTTTACATTATTAGATTATATCATACATGAAGACAAAAGTCAAACCTGATCTCTCATTCTGGGCACTGTGGAATCTCAGCTTCGGATTCTTCGGCGTGCAGATTGCCTACGCTCTCCAAAGTGCAAATATATCGCGTATCTTTGCGACATTGGGCGCCGACCCTCACAGCCTGAGCTACTTCTGGCTCCTTCCTCCTGTGGCCGGACTTATAATTCAGCCCATCATTGGCACTCTCAGCGATAAAACCTGGACACGCTTCGGCCGCCGCCTGCCCTATCTGATAGTGGGCGCGCTGATGGCCGTGGTGGTAATGTGTCTGCTCCCCAATGCCGGAAGTTTCCATTTCGCCGTGGCCGGAGCGCTGATATTCGGTGCCGTGGC
>CAZNBC010000172.1:0-3835 GCA_964571125.1 uncultured Bacteroides sp. | reverse complement strand
GGATTGCAAAGAATTCCGTAACTTTGTGGGACGTGTGATAATACAGCATGTATGACAAGATAATGTGTATGATAAGATAAGCTGAATATGAAGAATTTGGTAGTGCTTGGATTGATGGCTTTGTGTGCCGTGGACTGTGTTTCGCAGACTCTTGTCAAGGAGATGGAGCAGGCTGACACACGCTTCATCCCCGGAGCGTATATGAAGAGTGGTGAGGCGGCCATATATTTCTCGTCGGACGAGTATGGCTATGATGAATATCAGGCTGAGATATACGATTTTGAGCTGAACCCGCTGAAGAGTTTCAGTTTCGAGTTCCTGCATCCGTACACTTTGAATGAGTCTCGCCGGGCCACCGGCAAAAAGGTCCTGACCAAGACCCTTACGCATCAGGTCGGTCAATGGGTGACCGGTGCGCCCTCCACCTCCGATATGGAAGCGCGTAAGGAGGGCTTTATTCAGATTGTATATGATGAGGAGCGCTATAAGAATCCTGCCGTAACCCTTGACGGCCTACGCTCAAATGCGCGCATTGACGGTACGTCGGTCTTTATCGGAATACCTGCCGTCAATGACTATCTGTATCCCCACAGTGACTATCTCACGACCGTAGAGTACTGTCTGTACGCCGACAATAGTTATGGATTGGTGTGCTATTATACGATATCAGTGCCGATATGTGATGGCGAATGGGAAGAATCCACATGGTATGATGTGCCGGTAAGGAATCTCTGTGTGGCAAGGTGCAATGACGTTTCGCATCTCAATCACTGGAATGCGGGCCTGTTCCTGCCTTTCTCACAAACTTTTTTCAACGATGACGAGAAGTTTGAATACGTGAGGTTCAATGCCCGCATCGCTGAGGGTACAACCCTCTCTTACGTGGAGCCCGAAAACCCATCGGACTCAAAATATGTACTCTTCGGCGTCACATCCTCTGACCGCGACGGCGATGGAGAGATTGATGTGCGCTCAACCTATTATGGTGTCCATATATCCGGCGTAGAGGTCGTGTCCGAGGACGGTACGGTCATCTATAACCTACCGCTTGATGCTGACTGCATCGGTAAGCCTTCGGTGGAGATTTACAAGTCGTCCAACAGCTTGCTGGCTCAGATTGATTTCACTCGGTACAATGAGGATAACCAGTCTTTCCGAACCGTCCGCTTCTATCGCATTGACAAGACTACGGGCGCCGCAAAGATGGTCCGCGAGGAACGGCAGGCGACCGCCAATCCCAATCCATCGTCGGTGGGCACTCCTGTGGTCATGACGTTGCCCGCCGGGTCGAATCGTTATGTAGAGGTGTCGGATGTCAATGGAGTGAAGCGCTTCTCCATTCCTGTGGAGTCGGGGGCCGACAGGGTGTCCGTGCCCACTGACCGGCTGTCATCGGGCATGTATCTGTTCACGGTAGTGAGTGACGGAGTGATAATTGACACCTGCAAGATTATTATCAGGTGAAATTATAATCGGGGGTGATGGAGAAAATAGTTACGGAAAAATTTCATTAATTAGGGCGAATAGTGTACTTTTGCGCTCTGAATCTATAAAAGGATTTTATCATGAACCAGACTAAAAAGCTTAAGATCAGAGACCTTACCCTCCGTGACGGTCAGCAGTCGCTGTTTGCAACCCGTATGACTCAGCAGACCATCGACCGCCTGCTTCCGCTGTATGAGAACGCCGGATTTTATATCATGGAGTGCTGGGGCGGTGCAGTGCCTGACTCAGTGATGCGTTACCTTGACGAGTCACCCTGGAACCGTCTGCGCAAGGTCAGCGAGGCTATGAAAGGTCGTTCGCTTCTTTCAGCTCTGTCACGTGGCCGCAACCTGTTTGGCTATGTGCCTTACCCCGACAGCGTGCTCGAGGGCTTCTACAAGGAGGCTATAAAGAATGGTCTGAATGTAATGCGTATTTTCGACGCTCTCAACGATATTGACAATGTGCGCGAGTCCATTCGCCTAATCAACAAGCTCGGTGGCATAGCCGACGGCGCAGTCTGCTACACCGTAGACCCCAAGGAGGAAGCTCCCGCTCCCGAAAAGAAAGGCTTCTTCGCACGTCTGTTCGGCAAGAGCAATGCCGCTCCCGCTCCCGAAAAGATATTTACCGACGAGTATTTCGTTGAGAAGGCCAAGGAGATGGAAGCTCTCGGTGCCAAGATTATCACCCTTAAGGATATGGCCGGACTGGTCAACCCCATGCGTGCCGCCTCCATCATCTCAAAGCTCAAGGCTTCGTTGAGTGTCCCCGTCAATTTCCATACCCACTGTACACCCGGCTACGGCCTTGCATCAGCAGTTATGGCCATACTCAACGGTGTCGACATCCTTGACACTAATATATGGTGGTTCGGTGGTGGTTCCGCCGCTCCTGCCATTGAGCTGATATACATATTCTGTCAGCGTCTCGGTGTAGAGATAGAGTGCAACATGGAGGCCGTCGGCGCCATCCGCGACGAACTTCTCTCGGCCCGTCAGGAGCTTAAGGACTTCGACCTCGCTCCTATGCCCAACGCATTTGACCCCCTCAACGATGAGCTGCCCGCAGAGGTGTCGGCTCGCTTCGACCGTGCTATCGAATATGCCAAGGCCGGCAATGAAGAGGGTCTGCTCGCCGAGTGCCATGCCATTGAGGCATACTTCGGTTTCCCCAAACCCAATGAACTGGTAAAGAATGCCGAGGTGCCCGGCGGTATGTACTCCAACATGGTAGCCCAGCTCAAGGCCCTCAAGGCCGAAGACCTCCTCAACGACGCCATGGCCCTGATTCCCAAGGTGCGTCGTGATGCCGGTCTGGTGCCCCTCGTAACTCCCACCAGTCAGATAGTAGGCAGCCAGGCCGTGAGCCTCGCCCTTGACCGCAAGAAAGGCAATCCCGACTATAGCAATGCCTCCAACCAGTTCATCTCCCTCGTGAGAGGTGAATACGGCCACACTCCCGTGCCCGTTGACCCCGCCTTCCGTGAAAAGATTACAGGCGACCCCGTAGAACATGCCTACGACGTGACCTCATACAAAAAGCCCGAGAACCCCGTGCTCGAGGACCTCGGAGGAGTGAAACTCGCTTCGAATGACGAGGAGTATCTCCTGCTCGAACTTCTTCCCTCGGTGGCCAACGGATTCCTCCGTCGTCGCCGCACCGAAGAGTACAATGCCGCTCAGGCCGAAGCTGCCGCATCTCAGGCTGCCGTCGAGGTCGAGGAGAAGGACACCACCCCCATCACCGGCCCTACACTCAACGCTCCGATGGGTGGCCGCATCATCACCGTCAACGTTAAGGCCGGCGATGCAGTCAAGAAGGGTGAGGTGCTGCTCGTTTACGAGGCAATGAAGATGGAGAACGACGTAGCCGCCGAGCGCGACAGCGTGGTAAAGCGCGTATTCGTCAAGCCCGACGAGGTCGTAGGCACCGATGCCGTGCTCATAGAATTTGAGGACTAAGCCTTACTGAAGAATTTTCTTAAACATTTTCCTTATAATAGCGCGGCAAAAGGTTGTGTGGTAAATAAAAAATCACTACCTTTGCCGCGCCATTACGATTAATCCGCCCTACCAGCGGTCAAATCATTTACCCGTAACTACTAACTCCCAATAGTAATGAAAAAAGACATCCATCCTTCGAACTACCGCGAAGTAGTATTCAAAGATATGTCAAACGAAGAGGTGTTCATCACCCGCTCTACCGTTGCCGCTAAGGAAACCATCGAAGTTGACGGCGTTACCTATCCTTTGGTAAAGCTTGAAATCACCAGTTCTTCTCACCCCTTCTTCACCGGTAAGCAGAAACTCGTTGACACCGCAGGTCGCGTTGATAAGTTCATGAGCCG
>CAZNBC010000171.1:0-3861 GCA_964571125.1 uncultured Bacteroides sp. | reverse complement strand
ACCCGTCGAGGGGCCTCCGCGCTGTACGTCGACTACCACAAGGGGGAGTTCGGCCATGACGGCCAGACCTATGCCCTCGCTCTTCAGCGCGAGTCCGGGGCCTGAGGTGGAGGTTACGGCCAGGTTGCCTGCGAATGAGGCACCGATGGCGGAGCATACGCCGGCGATTTCGTCCTCCATCTGCACGGCCTTAACGCCGAGATCCTTGCGCTTGGCAAGTTCGTGGAGTATGTCGGTGGCGGGGGTGATGGGATAGCTGCCGAGGAACAGGGGACGGCCCGACTTTTCGGAGGCCATGATAAGTCCCCATGCCGTGGCGGTATTGCCGTTGATGTCGGTATATACGCCGGGAGTGGTCTCCTCGGTTTCCACGCGGTAGGTTGAAACCGTCGCGTGTATGTTATTGCCGTAATTGTAGCCGGCCTCGAGCACTGCGGCGTTGGCCTCGTAGATGGCGGGCTTCTTGGCGAATTTATTCTTAAGGAAGTGTTTCACGGCTTCGAGAGGGCGGTCAAACAGCCAGCATACGAGTCCGAGTGCGAGGAAGTTGCGGCATTTGAGCACACTCTTGTTATCAAGTCCGCTGGATGCGAGGGCATCCTTGGTCATGGAGGTGATGGGTACTTCCACTACCTGCGCCTTGATATTTAGCTCTGTGAAAGGATCGGAGGTGGTGAAGAGGGCTTTCTTGAGGTCAGACTCCTTGAATGAGTCTATATCCACGATAATCACGCCTCCCTCGCGCACATACTTGCAGTTCTGCTTCAGAGCTGCGGGATTCATGGCTATGAGGACGTCGCATTTGTCACCGGGTGTATGCACCTCGGTGCCGACGCTTACCTGAAAGCCCGAAACTCCTCCGAGCGAACCCTGCGGGGCGCGTACCTCGGCAGGATAGTCGGGGAATGTGGAGACCTGATTGCCTAAGCCTGCGGATACATTTGTGAAGATGTTGCCTACAAGCTGCATGCCGTCACCGGAGTCGCCCGAAAACCGGACCACTACCTTGTCCAAAACCTTTACGTTAGTTTGGTTGAGCATAGTAAGAAATTATATACGGGATGTAATTCTGTATTTGCTATGGTATTTGCTATGAGGGGTAAGTCAGTTGGCTGGCTTATTGTTCCGCAAATATAAGGATTATTCATCAATCACGAATCATCCCGATGGGTAGTTGATGAAAAAATGGGGCGGTAGATGAGTGTGGCCGACCGCTCGGGACGAAGTGTCTCGCGGGCTGTGTCACGTATCTGCCCGGGAGTCACGCTTCGGTAGGCGCTGACCATGGCATTGATGTCCTCGCCGTGCATTTCGGCCGTAGCCAGCATCTCGGCTTTGCCAAGGAAGTTGATGCTCTGCATGGTCTGCTGACTCTCATAGCGGTTGAGCGCGCGCATCAGCTCGTGGTCGGTCACTCCCGTGGAGGTAATCTCGCGCAGCTGTTGCCATATAAGCTCTTCGGCACGGGTTATGGCTTCATCGGTATTTTCGCGGAGTCGGGCCGTTATCAGAAACAATCCTGGTTCCTCGCTTCCGAGTATCGAAGCATTGACATTGGTAAACATGTCCGTGCCCATGAGCAGACGCTGATAGAAGCGTGAGGCGCGTCCCGTGGCCAGGATATCGGAAAGTATATCGCAGGGTATGTAGTCGGGGGCACCGTACCCTCCCATACGGAAGGCTATGGCGATGAGGGGCTGGGGCACTTCGCCCGTAACGGTAGCGCGCACGGGGCCTTCAAGTGGAGCAGGGGATGGATATGTGCGTGGCGCTATGGGGCGTGAGGGTATGTCGCTGAACCATTTTTCGACGAGGCGGCGTGTCTCGTCAGCCGTGATGTCACCCGTCACGGCCAGTACGGCATTGTTGGGGGCGTAGTGGCTGTAGAAGAACTTGCGCACGTCATCTATCGTCACTTTTTCGATATCTTCGATGGCACGTCCTATCGTGGGGTAGCTGTAGGGGTGGTTTTCGGGGTAGCAGAGACGTCGCAGATGGTGCCACAGGTCACCGTAGGGCTTGTTGAGACTCGTCTGCTTGAATTCCTCTATAACTACACTGCGTTGCACTTCAAGCGATTTTTCGCTGAAGGCGAGCGAGAGCATACGGTCGCTTTCGAGATAAAACAGTGTCTCGGCATTGACCGCCGGTGCCACGTCGTAGAAATTCGTGAAGTCGTTGCTCGTCCAGGCGTTGTTAACTCCGCCGGCACGTTCCATCGCGGCATCGAAGTCGGGCACATGTACGGAGCCGCCGAACATGAGGTGCTCGAACAGATGTGCCATGCCGGTCAGGTGCCGTGACTCGTCGCGGCTGCCTACATTGTAGAGCAGATTGAGCGCCACCATGGCGGATGGCGGGTCATAGGCGTGGACCACGCGCAGCCCGTTGGGCAGTGTGAATCGGGTGGTCTCTATCATCGGATTATTTTCCGGGGGTGATGACCTTCATCTTCTCCACCACGATGTCCTCCAAGGGGCGGTCGTGCGGGTCTGTGGCCGCCTGCTGTATCTTGTCTACAATATCCATGCCGTCGATAACCTCGCCGAACACGGTGTATGCACCGTCAAGATGGGGTGTCCCGCCTATGGTGGTATAGGCTTCGCGCTGTTCGGGGGTGAGGGTGATGGGATGCTCCTTGACGATGGATTCGGCTTTGGCTATGAGGGTGTCCTGAAGTATCTGCAGGCCCTCGCTGTCACGGTTGCGACGCATGCTCATGATGCTGTCACGATGCTGTGCGGCCAGGGAGTCAAACACGCTTTTGAGCTGGCCCTGACGCATGCGCTGCTCCATCTGGTCAAGCTGTGAGGCGTTGTATGTCTTGCCGGTAACGATATAGAACTGCGAGCCGCTTGAGCGTTTTTCGGGATTTACGGCGTCACCCTGGCGGGCAGCCGCCAAGGCTCCCTTTTTGTGGAATCGACGGGGATAAGCCTCGAATTCGGCATCAATGTTGTAGCCGGGCTCGCCCATGCCGAGCATCTTGCCTTTGGGGGCACCCTTTGAGTCGGGGTCGCCGCTCTGTATCATGAAGTCCTTTATCACGCGGTGGAAGAGTACGCCGTCGTAATAACCCTCTGACGCGAGTTTTACGAAGTTGTCGCGGTGGCGGGGAGTGTCGCCATAGAGCATTACGCGGATGGGGCCTTCCGAAGTGATTATCTCCACTACGGCATCATTGGGGCCGGGGGTGGGAGTCGAGGCAGTGTTTGCAGTCATTGTAGGGGTGGTTTGAGGTTGGGCCGCGGCGGTGGCGGCAATCAGTAGGCTCAGGAGCCATGTGAATGTGGAGAGGGTGATACGGTGGGTCATATGCCGGCAGCGGGATAGAGGCGTTTGTAAATTCGTCTGAAGTTATCGTCGGTAGCGTTCAGTTCCTGTGCGCGCTCCGCGTAGTCGGCACCCCAGATACCTTTGAGGAGGTCGCCGATGTAGCGTCGCTCATGGTCTTTCTCAATGGCTGAAGCTATCAGATGCCTGATATGCTCGGCATAAGCTTCACGGTCAATAGCCGACAGATAGCGTGCGGCGCTCACCACAAACTGGCCCGAGCGGTCGACCGCAATGATATTATTAACGAGCTCAGCCATTATCTCATCACATGCACCGATATGGTTGGCGATGTATTCATAGGTCAGCAACCCGTCAGGATCGGCCGATAGTTTTTTGCGAAGTTCTTCGTCCATCATAAATTCCGGAATGATTTCCACTGCGCAAAAATACTGCTTATTTCCTAAATACACAAAGCCACGAACCTCCTCCAACTCAATATGTCCAATAACTCCAATAATTCTGATTGTGTGGGGGGTATAAAAACCAAACGAGGGGATGTTTCACAACGTCCTCTCGCTTAGATAA
>CAZNBC010000170.1:0-3912 GCA_964571125.1 uncultured Bacteroides sp. | reverse complement strand
AGGTCGTTACCCTCACGGGTACGTTCGCCCACACCGGTGAACACCGAGAAACCGTCGTGACCCTTGGCGATATTGTTGATAAGCTCCATGATGAGCACGGTCTTACCTACACCGGCACCGCCGAAGAGACCGATCTTACCACCCTTGCTGTAGGGCTCCAGAAGGTCGATCACCTTGATACCGGTTGAGAGAATCTCAGTACCGATGGTAAGGTCCTCGAATTCGGGGGCTGGCTGGTGGATAGAGCGCAGATTCTCACGCTTGAGAGGAGGAAGTTTGTCGATAGCTTCGCCGACAACGTTGAGGAGTCGTCCTTTCACCTGATCACCGGTCGGTACGGCAATCGGACGCTCGAGATTGGTCACCGGAAGGCCGCGGCGAAGACCGTCGGTACTCTCCATAGCCACACAGCGAACGGTGTCTTCACCGATATGCTGCTCGACTTCGAGTATTGTTTGGGTACCGTCTTCACGGTCGATTTTGAGCGCGGTATAGATAGGGGGCACGATATTTCCCTCGCCTTCGAAGGAAACGTCCACCACCGGACCGATCACCTGCGCGATTTTGCCTTTATTGTCGCTCATTGCGTGAGTTTCTTTTGGTTTAAAATCAGAAGTGCCAGTTGAATATGATGATGAGGACCATCAGCACGAGATTCACAAGGTTGATGGGGAGAAGATATTTCCACTCCAGCGAAAGCAGCTGGTCGATTCGCAGACGGGGGAAAGTCCACTTGAACCAGATGATGATGAACGAAAGCACGAATGCTTTGCCAAGGAACCATACCACCGAGGGAATGTAGTCCATGATGTGGTTGAAGGTATCCCAGCCCGGGAAGTGGAGCGGCATCCAGCCGCCGAAGAAAAGAAGGGCGGCAACTCCCGATACCACGAAGAGGTTGAGGTACTCTGCGAGGTAGAAGAAGCCGAAGTGCATACCCGAATATTCGGTGTGGTAACCGGCGGTAAGCTCACTCTCTGCCTCGGGAAGGTCAAACGGGCCACGGTTGGTCTCGGCTGTACCGGCTATGAGGTAGATGATGAAAGCGATGATTGCGGGGATGTGGCCTGAAACGATAAACCAGAGGTCGCGCTGTGCCTCAACGATGCCGCCTACCGACATGGTGCCGGCGAAGCATACCATAGTGAGCACTGACAGACCTATCGAAAGCTCGTAGCTGACCATCTGCGCGCCCGAGCGGAGAGCGCCGATGAGGGTGAACTTGTTGTTTGACGACCATCCTGCCAGAAGTATGCCTAACACACCGATTGACGATACGGCTATCAGGAAGAATATGCCGATATTGAAGTCAATGATCTGCAGACCGTTACCCCAGGGGAGCACTGCGAAGGCGAGCATCGAGGCCAGGATGACCAGATAGGGCGCCAACGCAAAGAGGAATTTGTCGACATGGTTGAGTGAGATAAGCTCCTTGATGAGCATCTTTATGGCGTCGGCCACACTCTGAAGCAGACCGAGGGGGCCTACGCGGTTGGGACCGAGACGACACTGGAAGAAGGCACACACCTTACGCTCGTAGTAGATGTAGAAGAGGGCCAGTACGGTATAGGCCAGAAGCAGGCACACACCGATGAGCACACACTCTGCGGTGACTGTGAGCCATCCGGGCAGAAACGAACTCAGAAAATCGTGAATCCAGGTGGTCACTGCTGAGAAATCAAACATGATTGTGTTGCTTTAGCTGAAGTGATGTTGAATGATTGGCTTTGCTTACTAAGAGGGGAGAGCGGGGTGAATGATCTTATCGGTCCATGTCGGGCACGATGTAGTCCATTGAGCCGCCGATGGTGATGAGGTCGGCGATTTTTTCTCCACGGGTGATGTGGTCGACCACAGCAGCCAGGGGCAGACAGGGGGGTACGAGTTTCAGACGGTAGGGGTTGACCGTGCCGTCGCTCTCGAGGTATACGCCGAATGTGCCGCGGCAGCCTTCGACGGTGCGGAACCAGTGGCCTTTGGGGAGCTTGAGCACCTTGGGCACCTTCACGCAATATTCTCCTTCGGGAATGTTGTCGATGAGCTGCTCGATGATATGGGCGCTCTGTTCCATCTCCTCCATGCGCACCTTGAAGCGGGCCATGGAGTCGCCTTCGTGGCGTATGATTTCCTTGAAGTCAAGCTCGCTGTAGATGCTGTAGGGGTCGGTCTTGCGCACGTCGCAAGCCCATCCTGAAGCACGTCCCGAGGGACCGGTGATAGACCACGAGCGGGCATCCTCGTTCGAGAGGTAGCCCACGCCTTCCATACGGTTCTTGGCTATGACGTTGCCGGTGAATATCTTGTTGTATTCCTTGATGTTGGCGGGAAGCACTGCGAGGAGCTCCTTCACGTCCTTGACGAAGTTCTCGTCAAGGTCCTGCATCACGCCGCCGATACACTCGTAGTTGAATGTCATGCGGGCACCGCAGGTACGCTCCATGATGTCAAGAATCTGCTCACGCACACGCAGGGTGTAGAACAGCATGGTGGTGGCACCGAGGTCCATGCAGTAGGTGCCTATGAAGAGGCAGTGTGAGGCTATACGTGACAGCTCGTCCATGAGCACGCGTATCACCTGTGCGCGACGGCTTATCTCTATGCCGGCGGCCTGCTCTATGGTCATGCACAGGCAGTGGTGATAGGGATGGGCTGAGAAGTAGTCCATTCGGTCCATGAAATGGAGCGTCTGGGGATATGTGAGCTGCTCGCATATCTTCTCTATGCCACGGTGGATGTAGCCCATGTATACGTCAATCTTCTTGATGGTCTCACCGTCAACTGCGGTGCGGAATCGGAGCACACCGTGAGTGGCGGGGTGCTGCGGGCCTATGTTGACCACGAAGTCGTCCTCCTGGAACACACGTACCTCGCGCTTCTCTACTTTGCCGTTAGGCTGCTCCACGTATGTGTAGGTGAAGTCGCTCTGACGTTCGTTGTCGGTGGGTACGGGGTTGGTTTCGGGAGATGCGTCATAGTCCTTGCGCAGGGGGAATCCCTTCCAGTCGATGCTCAGGAACAGGCGACGCATGTCGGGATTGTTGATGAAGATGATGCCGAAGAAGTCGTAGACCTCGCGCTCGAAAATGGTGGCTATGGCCCAAAGGTCAGCCACGGAGTGGAGCATGGGGTTCACTCTGTCGGTGGTGGTCACCTTCACGGATATGTGGGTGTTATGGGTGGTGGAGGTGAGATAATATATTGCTCCGAGGGTTTCCACCCAGTCCATGCCGACGATGGTTACCAGGAAGTCGAACTTCAGGTCTTCATCGTCACGGAGGGTTTTGGCCATGTCGTGCCACTTGGCATCGGGGATGGTCACCATCAGGGTGTCACCATCTTCAAAAGTGGCTTCGGGAAAGAGCCGTGATATTTTTTCCTTGATGTCAGCCATGTGATGTGAGGCGTATGTGGGAAAGAATGTGTGGTAATGCGTTGGTTTGTCTCAGGTTAATGGAGAGGTAGGGGCGATGTTACTCTTCGCTTATGGGGTGGGCTTTGAGAAATTCCTCCTGCTTTTCCTTACGGTTGACCACTCCGAAGAAGCGTTCTACCTTCATTTTGCGCGAGAGCTGCATGATGGAGTATATCATGGCTTCGGGACGGGGAGGACAGCCGGGAAGATAAACATCGACGGGGATAATCTGGTCGCATCCCATCACTACGTGATAAGACTTCTTGAAGGGGCCTCCGCTCACTGCGCAAGCTCCGCAGGCTATCACATATTTGGGCTCGGCAAGCTGGTCGTAGAGGCGGCGAAGCACGGGGGCCATGCGATGAACGATGGTGCCGGCCACCATGATGAAGTCGGCCTGACGGGGCGACGAACGGGCTACTTCCCATCCGAAGCGGGCCATGTCATAGCGGGCGGCGCCCAGGCTCACGAATTCAATGCCGCAGCAGCTGGTGGCGAAG
>CAZNBC010000169.1:261-3933 GCA_964571125.1 uncultured Bacteroides sp. | reverse complement strand
GGGTGGGCGGTAAATCTCCTGCTGAAGTGGCATCGCAATGACGCCGTGAGCAGCAAGGAGGAGCGTCGCAACGAGGCCATATCAGTGTGGCAGAAGAACCGCAATCCTTTTATTGACCATCCGGAGTTTGTAGAGCATATATGGGGCGACAAGACCTCCGTGGCTTGGCATGAAAATGATTATTCCGATGCCGCAGTGGTGGCTCCTACCCCCGGGTCGGTTATAGACCTCGGGCTGACGGGCAAGAACGTGAGTTGCTCGTCAACTGTCGATGTGCGTGCTCTCGGCGTGACTAAGGCGCTTAATGTCTCAGTCACAGGAAGCGGATGGAAGTGCTCGCCGACGGTTATATCGGCCGAGGATGCCGTAAAGGGCACCAAACTCACCATAACATATTCGGGCGCTACGCCCGGTGAGGCCCGTGGTTCGATGAACGTGTCATCCGCTGAAACCACGGCGTCATACACACTTGTGGCAACAGTGTCGGACGGTATTCCCGCCCTTGCCGCCGATGAGATAAGTGCTGACGGATTCGTGGCCCGATGGATTAATGTGCATGG
This sequence comes from uncultured Bacteroides sp., assembly GCA_964571125.1. Taxonomy (GTDB): domain Bacteria; phylum Bacteroidota; class Bacteroidia; order Bacteroidales; family Muribaculaceae; genus Paramuribaculum. The sequence goes on along the minus strand of CAZNBC010000169.1, from coordinate 3,373 downwards.
TGCCGATGCTGTGTACACCCTTGATGTTACTGCCGTGAGCGACAATTCGTCTCCCGTCGGTTTCCCCGTGAAGATTCAGGCCTCGCAGCAGAGCTGCCGCGTGACAGGGCTTAACCCCGTGTCGCGTTACCGCTATTCGCTGGCTTATAATGGCGAGAAGTCAAATGTGGTGGAGGTGACCACCGCCGCCCTGATGCCCGAGGTGGTTCTTGATGCCGACAGCGTGATTACCCTCCCGGCCACAGCAGGCAATCCCTCCGCATCGGTAGAGATAGGTCTCTTTGCCGAAAACGTGGGCAATGGCTTTACGGTAAGCGTTGATGAGCCCTTTGAGCTGTCATCCGACCTTGTCTACTGGGCTACGGAACTTGAACTGCAGGAGGATGATGACCATTTCTATCTGCGTGTCAATTCGCCCCGCGCGGGTTCGTTCGCCTCGGTGATAAGGGTAGAGTGCGATAGCTATCTCAACGACTCTCATTCGGTGAAATCTGTGGTGCGTTCGGCAAGCTGGATAGAGACATTTGAACTCCCCACCACCTGGGGCGGATATGGCAAAGGTGAGTATGAGGGCGTCGTGGCTACATGGTATGTCACCGACGGCAATGTGTTTGATGACGATACCTTCTTCAACGGCACAAACGTGATGCGTATGGGTAAGACCTCTTCGAGCAGCATCGAACTCCTGACTCCCAAAACCGGCGGTATAGGCACGGTTTCGTTTGATGCCGCCACATGGTCGCTCAAGAACGATAAGGCCGCCACGGTAGAGGTGGAATATGCCGTAGGGCAGGGCAACTGGACGCATGGCGCTACAGCTACCGTAGATTCCGAGGAGTCGACCCCTTACAGTTTCGTACTGGACGTGAAGGGTGACGTGAGGGTACGTCTGCGTCAGACTGCCGGTGCCCGCTGGCTGATAGACAATCTCTCGCTGACCGATCATCCGGAACTTAATGCCATAGATATTCCCGTGGCCGATGGACGGCGCTGGGATGCGATGCTTCGTGCAGGACAACTGGTGATAGTGTCGTATGACGAAAATCCCCTTGAGGTTCAGGTCTATTCTGTAGACGGTATGCAGGTTCATTCTGCTGCGGTCGCAGGAGAGACGGCCGTATCGCTTCCTGCCGGACTGTATATAGTGGTGGCCGGCGACGAGGCCCGCCGCGTGTCAGTGCGCTGACATGTCGCCCTGAGGGCTGCCTGGATTAGTTTTGACCGGTATTAATATTGACTTGCTTATAAATCGTATATGAGTTCTGTAAACGACAACTTCTCCTCACCGTCGACCTCGGCTGCTCCCGGAGGAAAGACCCCCGTATGGCGTCTTTTCATCAAGTATGGAGTGCCTTTGGTGATAAGTGTCGGATTGTGCTATCTGCTGTTCGGTTCGATGAACTTCAGCGAGATGGTGGCTATCATCCGCGACAACTGTAATTACTGGTGGATAGCGTTGGCGCTTGTCATCAGCATCTTTTCCCATATATTCCGCGCCATGCGCTGGCGCATACAGCTTCAGGCGCTGAAGATTGATGCTCCGCTCTTCCCCTTGGTGCTGAGTATATTCGGTACCTATGCGGTCAATCTCGTGCTGCCGCGTCTCGGCGAACTGTGGCGCACGAGCTATATCGCCTCACGTCAGCGGGCACCGTTTACTACGGTGTTCGGCTCGATGGTGGCCGATCGCCTTGCCGATACGGTCACGGTGCTTCTGCTCACGGCCTTTACTTTCCTTGTGGCTTCGGGTCAGCTCATCAGCTACCTGTCGCAGAATCAGGAGAGCTACCTTCGGGTGGTGGCTATCGTGACATCGCCTTGGCTGTGGATAGCCATAGCGGCTGTTATCGCGGGTATATGGTGGGTGTTCGCCACTAAGCCCGATAATAAGATTGTCAAGAAGTGTCGTGAGATATGGCAGGGATTGTGGAGCGGCTTTGCCGTTATAGCCACAATGAAGGGCAAGGGACGTTGGCTTGTGCTTACGGCCTGCGTATGGGGCTGCTATTTCCTGCAGCTCTATGTGGCATTCTTCTCCTTCCCGGCCACAACCGAAGTAGTGGCGCGTTATGGTATCGTGGCGGTGCTTGTTTGCTTTGTCCTATCAAGTATCTCTATGGGTGTGCCCTCCAACGGTGGCATCGGTCCCTGGCAGTGGGCCATTATCTTCGGCCTTTCCATGTTCTCGGGCGGCATACCGGAGCTGACCACCGAATATGCCACTTCGTTTGCCAATCTCGTTATGGGTTCGCAGACACTGCTGCTGATTGTGCTCGGACTCTTCACCTTTGCATGTATAGCTCTCGGCCGTAACAAGGCTTCCGCTGATGAACCTTTGAAGAAATAATCCCTAATAGATTCCTGAAGAAATATGGATCCCGATACAGCTCAAGATTTTTATACCCACGATGGTGAGCAGGACACTGCCTCGGGTGGTGGAAAGATAGATTTTTCTGACTCCGACCGTGTTACTGACGCTCCCCAGTCGGCCTCGGCTTCATCAACAACCTCCGGCTCGCCCCGTCCGCGCCACAGAATGCGCAAGTTCCTCCTATGGGTGGGTTTTGTCATCGTGGTGGCACTCGCGGCTACGATTTATATACGCTATTTCAATCCCTATGTTACCGATGCGCGTGTGAGAGGGTATGTAACCACTGTGGAGCGCCGTGGCATCCTGTTTAAGACTTATGAGGGCGAAATGATAACAGAACAGTCGTTGGCGGACACCATAAGGGTGTATTCGCGTGACTTTACTTTCACCATTCCCGATGAGGAGATGGCTAAAGAGTTGCAGCAATATCAAGGCACAGGTCGACAGGTTACCGTCACCTATAGTCGCTATTACGGCATGTTGCCTTGGAGGGGCGCTTCTACAGCCGTTTTGACCGCTATTGACAATCAGTGACTTAAGAGGAAAGTGAAAAATTTTAGAAAAAAAGTTGCTGAAAGATTTGGAGGGCTCGCGGAAAGCGCGTAACTTTGCATCGCAATTCGGAAATAAACCGAACGGAAATCAAAATCCAAGCGGTTGAAAAACGGATGCCTCTCACAAGAGAAACTGGTGTGGTAGTTCAGCTGGTTAGAATACCTGCCTGTCACGCAGGGGGTCGCG
>CAZNBC010000169.1:0-165 GCA_964571125.1 uncultured Bacteroides sp. | reverse complement strand
CCGACCCTCTGCTTGTAAGGCAGATGCTCTGAACCAGCTGAGCTAAGCGCCCGAAGGTGTATGTTGACAAAAGCGCTGAGGCTTCCGGCTTCGACAAGGTTGGGATTTGAGTGTGGGCGCTGAGGGATTCGAACCCCCGACCCTCTGCTTGTAAGGCAGATGCTC
>CAZNBC010000168.1:0-3936 GCA_964571125.1 uncultured Bacteroides sp. | reverse complement strand
GCCTCTCTGTAGGGGATGGGCGGGGTAGGGGTATTAGCCCTCGTGAGTATTAGTAGAGACCACAGTTGGGGTGGGAGTGCATGTACTCAATGCGGGTCTTGATGAAGGTCTTGAGGGTGGTGAGGTGATCATCGAAGTGGTCACTGCTGCGGATGCCTGACTGTGAGGCGCTGCCCTGAGGCCAGCGGGTTCCGTTCTGATAGGCTCCCGGACGGATGAGATTTGAGTAATCGTCGATGAATTCCATCAGGCCGTCCATCTCTTCATTGTAGAAACGGTCAACGAGGGCTCTGAATTCTGTCATGAAGCGGGCATCCTTAATGATGTACTGGAAGAAGCGGCCACCTGATTCGTTGGTTTTGCAGAGCCATGTGGTTCGAGGGTTCATGTAACCCTCCTGATAGTTACCTCCGAAGGTATATGCCCAGTCGAAGTCCCATACAGGGCCAAACACGTATTTTTCACCCAAGGCAGCTTTGTGCATATACACGCTCTTGGGCCAGCAGGGTTCCTGATTGAGGGTGATAGCATTGACAAACACATATTTTACCGTGCTCTCAAAGTCAAGCAGTTCGGTCCAATCGGTATTTGAACGGCCTGAAACGGCAGCATCCAGGAGGTTGAAGTCGTTTGACCATGTCTGAAGACGCTGTGCAGGAGTAGGACCAGTGGGGTCGTCCTCATAGAGTTCATCAAAGTCGGGGTCCTTTACCATTACAGGAAGGCCGATGTTGGCCGAACGGAACTTGTAGTTCTCGTCGTAGTTGGTATTAAATTCCCAGAGGATGCCCTGAGTTTCATCTATATCGACAGAGCCGCCGTTGATACCTATCTTTTCGGTCACCATGTAGAGACCACGATATGTGCCATTCATCACGATATTGACAGGCACGCTGCTGTTGGTCCAGGGCATGTCAAGAAGATGAGCGATACGGAATGCAACCACATTACGCATGTGGGAGGGGTCAATGAAGTTGGCTATGAGGGCGAAGTTCTTGGCCTTTTTGAGTCCGCAGAGTTCCTGCTTCTTGGCAAACTTCAGGCGCCAGGGCTTTTTGGGGAACTGATTCCATGTTGAATTGCCACGGCCCTTGATAGTAACCTCGGTAGCGGGGAAATCCTCAACGATGCCATTGCCGTCCATTGAGATAACTGCGTTAAGATAGAGGTCTTTTACAACTACCTCGGCATTGTTCTCGATGTCAATGTACATGGTGGGCACATGACGGCCTACGACCAGCGAATCCATCTCATCCATACGGCGGGTGAGTATCTCACCGTCTGCCGTAAATATCTGCATGGCGTCGAAGCGCTCGTCAGAAGTTTCCTGATATTTTATTTCGCTGATGCTTGAGGGAGCAAGCGACTCTACCTCAGTGGTACCTCTGCGTGAGGTGTTGTAGATATGTATCCATTCGCTGTCAGCCATAGCCCAAAGCGATGAACCTATGAGGAGTGCGGATATTAATGTCTTCTTCATCTGTTTACAGCGATTTTATATGACTGGTCGTTTACGGTCAACACATATACACCGGGGGTCAGTCCCGACAGATCAACTGTATAGGACTGCGAAGGAGTAGCTTCCATCACCTTACGGCCATCAATGGCTATCAGGCTCACACGTGAGTTATCCTTAAGACCGGCGATGTCAATAGTAGCTCCGCTATGAGTTATATTGACATCCTCGGCAACGGGGGCTTCGGCAACATCAACTACAGTGTTGGAATAATACCATCCGGTAACCTCCGACATTGGCACGGTTACGTCTACATAGGTGTCCGTTAGTACCAAATTCCCATCCACAAAGGTAGTGGACAGCTGAGAAGACAGATTTACCGTAAAGCCTTCTCCGCTTTTGGTGTTGACCACCATACTCCGGAATGACTCGGCAGAAACGCCAAGCGAACACAAGAGCATAGCCGCAACCAGCATCTTTACTTTCATAATTGGTTTAGATTTTTTGTATGAGATATGATTTAATGGCTGACATTATGGCATATAGAGATGCCAACGCCACAAAGGTAGCCATTTTCACGCAAATTTTGTAATTTTGTAGCAAATGTTAGACAAAGATTTAATACCTAATCCTGCTGACTGGCGGCTGATTATGCGGATCGATCGTGACGAACTGCATGTCATGGCCTTTTCGCCACGCGAATATGACTCACTCATATATCGTGTGCTGCCCCTTGACCGTTCGGCCACGTCACAGCTCAAAGCCATAGAGAATGCGGTATATGACAATCCCATGTTGCTCAGCGACTTCGGACGCATAGACTGCCTGATTTCCACACCACGCTTCATCCTCACTCCAGATGACGGCACACCTACAGACGATGCCTTCGCCCTCATGCGCAAGATGTTTCCTTCCGACATACATTGCGACCTGGCAGCCCACGGCATGGGAGGCATGTACATGCAGGTTGAGGAAGATGTGGTGAGATTTCTGCGGCGCACCTTCGCCAACCTCAACATATCCCATCCTCTGGTGCCCCTGATTAAGTATTTCACTCTTTCGACCATGGCGGGCTCCGGCAACGGACGAAACATGTACGTGAGTTTTCATGCAGACCGGGCCGATGTAGTGGCCACGTGCCGCGGACAGTTGCTCATGGCCAACACATTCCACTTTACCCGTGAGCTTGACATCGTGTACTACATCCTTGCCTGTCGCCAGCAACTTGGGTTCAATGCCGAAAATGACCCGCTGCTCATCACAGGGAATGTACCGGCACGCGAAGAGGCTGCCGCGATGCTGCGTCGCCACATACGTCATGTGATGCCCGTCATATTCCCATCCACCATGTTCCGCTGCGGCAAGGACGCCATGACGGCACCTTTCGACCTCATAGCGCTCCCTCTGACCCAGTCGTAAACCAAGCAGATCATCTTTATGCGAATAATCCGAGGAAAATACGGCCGACGCAGATTCAGCGTCCCCACCAACATCACGGCACGTCCAACCACCGACTTTGCCCGTGAAAACATATTCAATGTCATAGAGAATCTTATTGACATTGAAGGCATACGCGCCCTTGACCTCTTTGCGGGCACCGGAGCCGTCACCTTCGAGCTTCTGTCGCGCGGCGCCGCCTCAGTCACCTCTGTCGAGAAGGCTGCCACACAGTATAACTTTATAAACAAGGTGGCAACCGAGCTTTCGGAAAAGAATCTGCGCCTCATTCGCGGCGACGTCCTCCGTTTCATCCCGACGGCCACATCCTCCTACGACTTCATCTTCGCCGACCCGCCCTACGATCATCCGCGCTTTGCCGAGATACCCGAGATGGTGCTCAACAGCAAGCTCATAGCTCCCGGCACAATCTTCATCATCGAGCACGGCAAGAACCATGACTTCTCTACCCTACCCCACTTCATTCAGCACCGCGCTTACGGAAGCGTAAACTTTTCCATCTTCCGGATTCCCGAAGAAGACCAATAGCCCGAAACTACAATACAAATCAAGGCGATGTGTCGGAGAGACGCATCGCCTTGATTATTAGGTTATGTCCGGGCAAAATCAGGCCTGGGGAGCGGCGGGGGCTGCTGTGGCGGGAGCTACAATCTGCACGGTGGCGGGCTTGGCTTCCCAACCGAGGGCTGAAGCACCGAGAACGGCGGCATCGGCTTCCTTAAGCTCTGACTGGAGCACTTTGACCTTGCCTTTGAAGATGCTGAGCATGTTTTTCTCCATGGAGTTCACCAGGGGCTTGAGGAGCAGATCGCCTGACTTGGCGAGACCGCCGAAGAGTACAAATGCCTCGGGCGATGAGAATACGGTGAAGTCGGCAAGGGCTTCGCCGAGGATAGTGCCTGTGTAGTCGAAGATTTCCTTTGCAATCTTGTCACCGGCCATTGCCGCATCATATACATCCTTAGAGGTGATGGCGTCAACGGGAATGTTGCGGAGCACTGAAGGCTCGGTACGTATTTCAA
>CAZNBC010000167.1:0-3950 GCA_964571125.1 uncultured Bacteroides sp. | reverse complement strand
CGCCTCGAAGCTACAGATTCACTCCGTCGCAGGCCTGACTATATACGCCATTGTCAGCAAACTCGTGAAACTGGAAGACCTTCAGCAACAAGGATAACAAAAGACTTTCAACTATTTATTTAACCGGATTATAAAGACTACCGAAATGAAGAAGATAGCAATGGTGACCGGAGCCACCAGCGGCATTGGACATGCATGTGCCGAAAAGTTTCTTAATGCAGGATACAAGGTGATAGTTACCGCCCGCCGGGAGGCCAAGCTCAAGGAACTCTTCGGACACTATGGTGACGACTGCAAGATACTGTGCTTCGATGTGTGCGACAGGGATGCGGCTTTAAGTGCCGTGGCCTCTTTGCCTGAAGAGTGGAGCAGGGTAGACGTGCTCATCAATAATGCCGGACTTGCCCTGGGGCTCGAGCCGGAATACGAAGGCAACAGCGGTCACGTTATCAATATCGGCAGTGTGGCCGGTGATGCCGCCTATGCCAATGGCAATGTGTATTGCGCTACCAAAGCTGCCGTCAAGAGCCTTACCGACGGACTGCGTATTGATGTGGCTAAAACTGCTGTTCGTGTCACTCTGCTTAAGCCGGGCCTTGTGGAGACTAATTTCAGCAACGTCCGCTTCCATGGCGACGATGACCGTGCCGCACAGGTATATAAAGGCATTGTGCCTCTGACCGGCGAGGATATTGCCGATGCCGCCCTCTACGCCGCGCAGGCCCCGGCTCACGTTCAGATAGCCGAAATGCTCATACTCGCCACACACCAGGCCAGTGGATCGGTCATCGTGCGCGAGTAAAAATGTGACGCATGTACGTTATCGGACAGTAAGCGTCTGATAACCTATTGATAATGAGTGGGGATTGACACAGGGATGATTTTTTATCATCTTTGTGGCATGGATAAGAAGATTGAAAAGTCACAGTTGCGACGCGAGTCAATGCTTCGCGTCACGAAGATATGCTTGGTGGTGATTGCTATTCTGGCAGTCATCACCATAGCTGTATTTAGCACTCGCAAGAGTGTGCGCCTACAGGACTTGCGTCTGTGCGAGGTTGACCGCGGCCCTCTGGAGACGATGGTCAACGGCACGGGGCGTGTCGTGCCCGCACGTGAGGAGATTATCAATTCACCGGTGGAGTCAAGAGTTCTGAAGGTGTTTGTTTCCCCGGGCGACAGCGTCAAGGAGGGGATGCCTCTGATAGAACTTGACCTTGAGTCGACTGAAAGCGCATACGCGAAACTGCTTGACGAACTCCAGATAAAGGATAAAGAGCTTGCCCAGCTGAGGCTGAACAACAGCACTCAGTTAGGTGAGCTTGCCATGCAGATAGAGGTGCAGGAGATGCAGGTCAATCGTCTCAAGGTGGAGATGGAAAATGAAAGTCGCCTTGACTCTTTAGGCTCGGGCACGGGCGACCGCGTGCGTCAGGCTGAAATCGCATATCGCACGGCCCAACTTGAGTTGCGCCAGCTTAAGACGCGACTGGTTAACGAGCGTGAGCGTACGGCTGCGGCGGAGCGTGTGCAGCAGTTAGGGGTAAGCAGCTTCGAGAAAGACCTCAACCTGATGCGTCGCACACTTGAGATGGGGCGCATACCGGCACCCCGCGACGGTGTAGTCACCCAGATAATAAATGAAATTGGCGGACGTATAGGCGCAGGCGAGAAGGTGGCAGTAGTCTCCGACTTATCGCACTTCAAGATTGAAGGTGAAATACCTGAGGGAAGCAGTGACCGCGTAGGTATCGGGGCAAACGTGAAGGTCAGAATCGGCGGAACGGAACTTACGGGAAGAGTCAGCAACATCACTCCGATGTCAAAAAGCGGAGTCGTTAGTTTCATGGTGAATCTTGATGACCCGTGCAATCCCCGCTTGCGCTCGGGCGTCAAGAGCGAGCTTTATGTGAGCTACGGGTATAAGGACGAAGTTGTCAGAATTGCCTCGGGACCCTATTTCAGCGGTCCCGGAGTATACGAGATGTGGGTCCTGACAGACGGGGAACTCACCAAACAGAAAGTAACCCTCGGCGACAGCAACCGTGACTACGTCGAAGTCGTGTCGGGCTTATCACCCGGGCAGACAGTCGTCGTATCGGACATGGAGCAATACTCATCATCAAAGAAGCTTAATATCAAGAAATAATAAACCGGATTATAATATGGCACAAATCGAATTGAATGGTATACGCAAAGTGTACCGCACAAAAGAGATAGAGACAACAGCTCTCGAAAATGTGAATCTGAGAGTGGAGAAGGGCGAATTCATCAGCATCATGGGCCCATCTGGGTGCGGTAAGTCAACATTGCTCAACATCATCGGTCTGCTTGACAAGCCCACCGAGGGTGAAGTGAGGATGCTCGGTGAGGACTGCAACGTAATGGATGACACACGGCTGTCGCACTTCCGCAATGCCAATCTCGGATTCGTATTCCAGAGCTTCCATCTGATACCCTCACTCAATGTCGCCGCCAACGTGGAGCTGCCTTTGGCCTACCGCAACGGTCTTTCGGCACATGACCGCAGGGAGAGGGTGGAACAGGTGCTGAAGCGACTTGAACTCTCGCACCGTATCGGCCACATGCCCTCGCAGCTTTCGGGTGGCCAGTGCCAGCGTGTGGCTATCGCCAGAGCTATTGTAGGAAACCCCGAGATAATCCTCGCCGTCGAGCCAACCGGCAATCTTGACTCGGAATTGGGCGGTGCAGCGATGGAACTGCTCCACAAGCTAAACCGCGAGGACGGGATGACCATAGTGATGGTGGCCCACAACGAGAGTCAGGCACAGGAGACAGACCGCATAGTGCGTTTCTTTGACGGACGAATCATATCATAGCCATGAAGACAAAGCTTTTGCAGATAATCTACGACATGCGCCATCAGCCGGTGGTGGCATGGGTAACCGTCCTAAGCACATCCATGTCCATTTTCCTTATCATGGTGATAGTGATGATGGAGCAATCAGGGGTAGTGCCTTATGCACCCGAGAGCTGTCGCGACAGACTCATGATAGGAGCCTTCATGCACTTCAAGAAGCCTGATGGAGATGTAGATATGTCGGGCAGCATCAACTATGCCATGGCAAAGAAGCTCTATGACGGGCTTGAAGGCATTGAGGCGCAGACATACATGCAGAAGGATACCCATCCCGCCGACGTATCGGGGCCTACGGGCGAGGCCTTTATGGCCCGAAGCCGTAAGGCCGATGCCGGTTTCTGGAAAGTTTTTGACCACAAACTCCTTGAAGGACGTTTCTTTACTTCCGAGGAAGCTGACGCACTTATGAAAGTCGCCGTGATTTCCGAGAGTGTAGCACGTAAACTGTTCGGTTCGGAGGAGCGAATCGGCAATACCTTCATCATTGATCAGGAGACCTACCGCGTCATCGGAGTGGTAAAGGATCACAGTCCGTTGGCCCTCTCCGGCTCGTTTGAAATCCTTATTCCGACCGGGCCCGATGACGAGTCACTTGTTTGGGACAAAGTATGGTGCGGCGATGTAGCTGTTGCTATGGTGAGAAAATCGGGTGTTGACATTGAATCCATACGTAATCAAGTCAAGGCCCGATACGCCAATATTGACACGGAGTTTGCTCCACAGGGCTTGAAGACGGTATACCATGAGCAACCGTTTGACCAGAAGATGGTGTCCGTAGGGTTGTTCGGCAGTAACACTACTCCCGATGTGGAGGGTCATGACCGGGTGAATCTGCTCCTCTATGCCATCCTGCTGCTTGTGCCTGCTATAAACCTGAGCACGATGCTCCACAGCCGTATGCGTCGCAGGATAAGCGAGATAGGTGTGCGACGTGCATTCGGGTGTACCCGGGCGAGAATCTTCTATGACGTGGTTGCTGAAAACTTCCTCGTTACCCTCGTCGGAGGCCTCATAGGGCTTGTTGCCGGAATAATATTTGTATCGACCTACTCGGGCCTCTTCGATACTA
>CAZNBC010000166.1:0-3953 GCA_964571125.1 uncultured Bacteroides sp. | reverse complement strand
CAGCCCTAAGCATGTATCTCATCTGGAGTCAGCCTGTACGCAGTTGGACACCCGACGTGACCATCGGGCTATACCGTCAGTGGCTCACCCTCGGTAATACCACCTACGACAAACCGATTTTCTCGTATTACTTCGACAACACCATCGCCCTCCCCGACGGATGGCTGATTACTGCAAACATCAGCGGCCGAACTCGTGGAGACATGCACACCAACCGTTTCGGCACCACATGGTTCACGATGGATGCCTCGGTAGGCAAGACACTGTTTAACAAATCCCTTACCGTAAAGCTGTCGGCCACCGACATTTTCAATACAGCCAACAATGACTGGACCATGAACACCTTTGGCATCCTCGTAGACAAGCGCCAGACCTACGACCATCGCGGCCTCTCCCTCAACATCATCTACAACTTCCACCCCACCAAAACCACCTACAAAGGCCAATCCGCCTCCGCCTCCGAACTCCACCGCCTGTAAAACAGGCCGGATAGATAGAAAACGGCGAAGCCCGGGCACTCGGTGGGGAGTGTGCGGGCTTCGTGCGTTGATGTTTGGAGTAACGGTTATGTGTGTCTACTCAATTCATGCCTGATTAGAGAGAGTGTGTAAGGGAGAGAATGAAGCATGAGGGAACGTGATGTGTCAGCGTGACATTATCTTCCTGATAGTGGCCTCCGAGGGATTGACGGAAACGATACGGCCTTCCCGATCAATAAGATAAGAGCGATAGCCGTGGCCCAGATGATAGATTTCGGCGAGCTTGCCGGCATCAGCGCTGCTGACATGAAAATGTGCCTTCGGTTCAAGATTGTCTCTACGCATTATCTCACGAAAAAGGCGCTCACTACGATCAAAATTGATCGACAAGAGACAAAGCCGTTCATCCGCTGCCGGGCCATCCTCCACCATATCGTCATACCGACGGGTTGCAAGGCGGGAATCGGCGTCAGCGCTGCTCCAGAAGTTGAGCAGTACATAGCGGCCTCTGTGGTCAGCCAACGAGACGGTGGAGTCACCGGCCTCAATCATAAACTCGGGAGCCTTGAAGCCTTCGGCAGCTTCATAGATACGCTCCGTATGAGCCGATACTGACAACAGAAGAACGACGAAGAGCACAATGAATGACATTGGTTTCTTCATTACAAAATGTTTAGGTTCGACTTGTGACTTTCATGATGAAGAAATCCTCACGAAAGCCATGCCGATTTTCGGCACGTGGCGCGACTCTTCGCGTCCACATCATCTTAATAACACTGCAAAGGTACAAAATAATTCTCAGGCGTGCAAATTTAACATAGTGCTACTGACCACTTTACGCTAAAAACCGCGTCTGTAGCATATCAGAAACATGTTTTACAACATGTGTTAAAATTATTTAACCAAGCTTTCAAGGCATGTATTTCGCCCTCTTTAAAGCGTCTTCCGAAGTGTAAAATCCCGGGGTCAGAAGCTGCTCCGGAGTGAGGGAAGACTCCTGCCTGAGCAGCGACTCCACCATACGCAATCCTATGTATCGGCCAAGCCGTCCCGGGGCCTCGGAATGTATGATGGAAGTGGCCGGAGAGGGGTCAAACAGACGGGTCATATCCATGTCGGAAGATGAGAACAGCAACTGATGTCCCACAAGACTCTCCCATGCCCGGCGCTCGTTGGTGCGCGCCCACTCCATCTGAGCGTCATCGTAGCCCAGCACATCGGCATCCTTACTTCCCGCCACCACAGCCTCGACAGCTTTAGCCACCGCCCCCTCATAGAACAGGCGCGAGGCAACCGTAGATGCGGAGTCGCTGTAAGGATATGAGCTGCGTATCAGTGCCTCAGCCACGTCATAGGGCAATCGGTCGAGCGTCTTAAGGCGACGGCGATACTGCTCGAAGCCCCCGTAACCCTCGAAGTCCTCACCCAGATAGTGATTCAGGGCTATCAGTAGTACGGAGTCATTGAACAGCGCCAGGGATTGGTTGTACGGCCACTCCACGGCATATACATGCGCCGGGAATGTCACCCCGGGCAGCAAGGATGACATGCGCCCACGAATATCCCCGAGTGACTGCTCCTGAGCCTTCAGGTCGGTAATGCGCTCACGCACAGCGGGGGTAAACATCAGGGCACTGCGGTAGCGCAAGGCCTGAAGCCCCGTGCCCTCCACAAACTCGCTGCTGAAGGCATTGGCGCGGGTCAGAGCCTCTATGCCCGCCCGCATGGAGTCGGCAAGCGCCTCACGTTGACCCACACTCATAGTGTCGGATGCCTCGATGGCAAGGTCAAGGCGTTCGATAGCCACCGGTGCCGCCCCGTGGTGCGTACATCCCGCCGTCAAGATAAGCACAAATGCCACTACGGCCGGCGATATCATATTATGCATGAGCTGAATAACTTTCATCGTGTCGGAATATCTGTTTCAACATCCCAAAGTTAAAGATTGTTTCTCCACCCGGGAAACTTTTAGATTGGAAAAACTCACCGATTTGCCTTTTCTTCTCTTTTACTGACCTGTAGTTCAAAGTTTGGCGACGTAAGTCCGCCTCTTACAGGGATATTTTGTAATTTTGCAGCCGGAAAACTCCACCCTCATCATTCATCCACCAACTCATCCTCACTAAAGTCAACGTAAATGTTCTTCCCCGGACTGAGCCATCACCTGAAACTGCTGCGGAGTGCAGTCATAGCCGTGACTATGATTGTATGCGCCTCGGCTCAGCTCTGTGCCAAGGACTTCACCATAGTACTTGATGCGGGCCACGGCGGAAAGGATTACGGAGCCATAGGCAAATCCTCGCGCGAGAAGGACATTAACTTAGGTGTGGCCCTGAAGCTCGGCGAGCTGATAGGCAAGGAGATGAAGGATGTCAACCTCGTGTACACCCGCGACGATGACACCTTCGTGACCCTCCAGGGCCGTGCCGACATAGCCAACAAGGCCGGAGGCGACCTGTTCGTGTCCATCCACACCAATTCGGTAGATGCCAAATCGCCCCGCCGAAACACCGTCAGCGGCGCATCGGTCTACACCCTCGGACTGAAACGCTTCGAGGAGAACCTCAATGTGGCCAAGCAGGAAAATGCCGTGATGATGCTTGAGTCGGACTACTCAACGACCTATCAGGGCTTTGACCCTAACTCCACGGAGTCGTACATCATGTTTGAACTGTCGCGCGACATTCACATGGACCACAGCATCAAGGCCGCCGACGCCATACAGTCGGAACTCGTGTCTACCGCCGGGCGTAAGGACCACGGCGTGAGGCAAGCCATATTCTGGGTGCTCGTGAAGACCTCCATGCCGGCTGTGCTCGTGGAGCTTGACTTCATCTGCAACCCCACATGCGAGAAATATCTCAGCAGCGAGACCGGGCAGAAACAACTCGCCCGCGCTATCTTCAACGGCATCAAGACCTACAAGACCGCCTGCGACAAGGAGTCACAGGCCATAGGTAAACGGACCGTCAAGCCTAAAGAGACCCCCGTCCTCCGACAGGAAGAAAAAAACAACAAGGAAGCAAACAACCCTCAGCCCTCGGGCGAGGTTATATATAAAGTGCAGTTCATGACTTCGGGGAGCCTCATAGCCAACGGCTCGCCAAAATTCAAGGGGCTGACTCCCGTAGACTCCTACCGCGAAGGCGGAGTAGTGAAATACACCTACGGAGCCACCACCTCACAGAACGAGGCCAAGCAACTGCTCGCGAAAGTCAAACCATTGTTCAAGGACGCATTCATCATCAAGACCATTGACGGCAAACGTGTCAAATAATCATTCATCCCATCCCTCATAAGCTCAATTCGGACATGAAAAAGAAATACACCAAGGAACTTATCATCGGAGCTGTAGCAGTGCTGTCACTCCTGATTCTCTTCTTCGGCATTGATTACCTCAAAGGCATCAACATCTTCAAGGCCGCGAACTACTACTATGGGCCATACACCGACGTGGCCGGCCTTACACAATCA
>CAZNBC010000165.1:0-3984 GCA_964571125.1 uncultured Bacteroides sp. | reverse complement strand
CTGTTAATCAAAAAGAGTTTACATTAAAAAATGCTAAACAACTTGCTGGATTAGCATATCTTGTAAATCAAAATATTTCCAGTTTTCAGGAATGTAATTTCAGTCTCGAAAGTGATATCAATTTAAGTGGGAAAGATTGGATACCAATAGGTTCCTCAGACTTTGCTTTCAAAGGAAACTTTGACGGGAATGGATATCTCATCAAAGGAGTTCAAATCTCAAAATATGATTCCGACTACATTGGTTTTTTCGGAATGGTTCAAAATAGCTCTATAAGCAACCTCCAAATCAGTGGGACCATTACCCTATGTGATAAAGGGTCTATTCGATGTGGATTAGTTTGTGGAAAATCCTTACGGTCAACATTTGATAAAATCAACGCGACAGTAAGTATCAGTTTAGAGATGACAAAAGACCATCCATATAATGATATTTTTTGGGAATGGTATCATGGTGGCATAACAGGCGACTCCGAATACAGTGACTATAGCCATATCAGTGCGTATGTCAACATTCAGGATAATATTGGTAATCAAAAAAATCATCAATCAGATATCAACCGCTCTGTTTTTATGGGTGGAATTGTAGGACGCTTGAACGGTGGATCTATACATAAGTGCAAAGCGGATAATACCTATGGTTCAAATGCTTATATTATTACTTCTGAAGGCATAGCCACAAAAGTAACCTTCGGAGGTCTTGTTGGAATTGTCGAATATCCCTCTTCTTCTAGTGACAGATTTAAGATTACCACCAGCGTAGCTAGTAATATTGCTTATGTTAACTATGGAGTTACCAATTATCCTGGATTTTTTTGTTACTCTTCAGGAAGATATAAATTAGGTGGCATAGTCGGTTCGACGCGTGAAGACTCTTTCAGTAGCTCTCTAAACAAGAACACACAATTAGAGTGTTGCGTAGCGATTAATAAGAAATTTGAAATAAATGGATGTCACGGTAACTACTATTCCACAATATCTATATTAGGTGGTATACTGGGAAGTGAGTCTAAGTATCAACCAGACATCTTTTCTTCTAATTATTCAAATTCTGATTGTGTGACAGCATATACAAATATTTCATCAGAAAAATTTGGTATAGATGGATTTCATACTTATTCAGAAAATCGAATGCGCACCCAAAGTTTTATTGATGAAATCAATCAGATTAATTATTTAAAATTTGAGGAGAAACCATGGATTTTAGATAGTTGGAACAATATATCATTAAAGGATATAGGGGCGGCTAAAACTACGGTTCCTGTTGAACAGGTTACTATTATCCCAAGCAGCTATGAACTCTATATTGGACAAACTAAGACACTTTTAACAAGCATTAGACCTAATAACGCGACAAATAAATCCGTTAACTGGTCTTCAACTAATCCTGGAGTTGCTACCGTTAATTCTGAGGGTGAGATTTCAGGAGTTTCCGCAGGAACTGTGCATATTTTGGCAACTGCATCAAATGGAGTTGTTGGAATTTGTGATGTCACTGTACGTCCATCAACTGAAAGAAGAATTATCTACGAAGGATTAAATGAGTTTGCAGAAGATATTGATTGGGAATTGTTGAATTATCAGGTTGAAGGCCCAATTGAGAATATTTGGCAATGGCAAGAATATAATGGGAAGCATTACCTCAAAGCGTCAGGTTATTTTGATGGCCAACCTTATTCTGTATGGGGGCGCGCAATCTCTCCCATAATTAGTCTAAAAAATGTAACAAATCCGGTTCTCACATTCGAGCACACAGCAAAGTTTCAGACTACTCTCAGAGAACTCTGTGCTGTTGACATTAAAGACATCAACGAAGAACTCTACGACACTAGCGACATTACCCCTAATTGGCCGGTAGCAGGAAATTGGACATTTGTCAACTCTGGGGAAATATCGTTACAAGAATATATAGGCAAAGATGTTCAGGTATCTTTTTACTATGAGTCCGACCGTTACGATGGTGCTGACACTTGGGAAATTAAGAATGTATGTATTACTGCTGATGTTAATGTTGGGAAACTAGATAAATTTGAGAATAATACCAATGAAGTTCCTCTTATTATCTATAATCTCCATGGTCTAAAGATTGGCAATGACTTATCTCACTTAAAAACTGGCATATACATCGTCCGTAAGGGAGATGAAGTAATGAAGTTGTTAATCCCATAATGGAACGTTCGTATAAAATAATCACCTCTCTACTATAAACAAAGCGCTTTGACAGGATTATATTAGGAGAAAACGTAGACCGTGTACGAAGAGAAAAAGCCTACCTCTTCATACACGGTTTCAATCATTTAATGTAACACAACTCTCCCTAACACACTGAATTACCTACTTAGAAACATGTTAGAATAGGAGGGCGGCGTGGTAGACGAGGAAGGCGACGAGCCAGGCGGCGAGGGTGTTGTAGACAATAGCGAAGGCGCCGTAGGCCCAGGAACCGGTTTCGCGCACAATGGCGGTGATGGT
This sequence comes from uncultured Bacteroides sp., assembly GCA_964571125.1. Taxonomy (GTDB): domain Bacteria; phylum Bacteroidota; class Bacteroidia; order Bacteroidales; family Muribaculaceae; genus Paramuribaculum. The sequence continues at coordinate 1,513 of CAZNBC010000165.1, read as the reverse complement.
GGCTATGCAGGGACAGTATAGGAGGATGAACACCATGAAGGCCAGTGCGGCGGCGGGGGTGAAGTCGGGCTGATGGGTGACGGGCGAGGGGGCTGTGAGGCGGGCCGATAGTGTCGCGTCGGAGGCTTCTTCATCGCCGGTATATAGCACGCCGAGGGTAGAAACCACTATCTCCTTGGCAGGCACACCGGCTATGGCGGCCACCGTGGCGCGCCAATGGAATCCCAATGGCTTCATGACGGGGTTGATGGCCTTACCCATCATCTCGAGGTAGCTGTCGCGGTTAGCGTCTATGGCGCTGTCATCGACCATCTCGGGACTGCCGTCAGTATTAATAGCCGTAGAAGCCTCATCGTGGAGGGGGAAGTAGTTCAGAGCCCACACTATGATACTGGCCACGAGGATGATACCACCCATCTTGCGGAGATATTGCTCACCCTTGCCCCACATGTGGCGCAGCAGGGCTTTGAGTGTCGGCACACGATAAGGGGGCAACTCCATGACGAAGGGGGTAACGTCGGCGTGGAACCAAAAACGGCGCAAGAGCCTTGCACTAATCATGGCTACAAGAATACCCAGCGCATAGAGACACATGAACACAAGCGCGGCATGGGCCGAGAAGAATGTGCCTATGAGCAGCACATAAATGGGCAGTCGGGCCGAGCATGAAATGAAGGGGGTGATGAGTATGGTTATCAAGCGGCTTGAACGGCTCTCGATGGTGCGTGTGGCCATGATAGCGGGAACGCTGCATCCGAAGCCCATGATAAGGGGTATGAACGACTTGCCGTGGAGACCGATGCGGTGCATCAGGCGGTCCATGATGAAGGCTGCGCGGGCCATGTAGCCCGAATCCTCCATAAAGGATATGCAGAAGTACAGTATGAGGATATTGGGCAGGAATACAATGACTCCGCCCACGCCCCCGATGATACCGTCGGCTATGAGATCCTTCATCGCACCCGCAGGCATATAATCGGACACGAGGCCTCCGAGAAGCCGCACGAGCTCCTCAATCCATTCCATAGGATAGCTGCCTATCTGAAATGTGGCCCAAAAGATGGCGAACATCACCAACAGGAATATCGGGAATCCGAACAGACGCGAGGTCACGAAAGTGTCTATGATATGCGTAGCAGTAACGCCCTTGACCTTATTGTGGCTATAAGTCTCGGCCAACGCTCCGGCTATGAATCCGTATTTTTCGTTGGCAATAGTGCCCGTGATGTCATCAGGGAGCACCTTGTCAAGCCTCTCAACCTGTCGATCGCGCTGGCGGAATATGCCTTGTGCGGCCTCCGGAGCGGTAGCCATAATGATGTCCTCAGCCTCCCTGTCGCGCTCAAGCAGCTTTATGGCGAGGTAGCGCGGTGAGAAGTGACGTCCCACCGTCGGGTCGGCCTTAAGGGCATCTTTAACGACCTTCACACCCTCTTCAATATCGGGCCCAAGGGGCACGTGGATATGGCGCACACTTTCATGGCGCCCATGAAACACGCTGAGTACCGTATCG
>CAZNBC010000164.1:0-3988 GCA_964571125.1 uncultured Bacteroides sp. | reverse complement strand
CCTGACCCTTTTCGAGCTTGGCGATGATTTCGCGCTTCTGCTGCTCGAGTTCGGCTTCGATGAGTGCTTTGTGTGACACTACCACGTTCTTGAATTCCTGATTGATCTTGACTACCTTGAACTCCATGGTCTTGCCAACGAAGATATCGTAGTCGCGGATGGGACGGACGTCGATCTGTGAGCCGGGGAGGAATGCCTCGATACCGAACACATCGACGATCATGCCGCCTTTGGTACGGCACTTGATGAGACCCTTGATGATTTCATCGTTTTCGAGGGCCTGGTTGATGCGCTCCCACGAGCGGGCTGCGCGGGCCTTACGGTGTGAGAGGATGAGCTGGCCTTTCTTGTCCTCCTGGTTTTCGATGAACACTTCCACTGTGTCGCCAACCTTGATGTCGGGGTTGTAGCGGAATTCGTTCATGGGGATGATACCGTCGCTCTTGTATCCGATGTTAACCACAGCTTCGCGCTTGTTGAGGGCGATGATGGTACCTTCGATTACTTCTTTGTCCTTGACGGTGTTGAGGCTCTCATCATAGGTTTTGGTGAGCTCCTCACGAGTCTTTGCGCCCTGAGTTTCGCCCTTTTCATAGGCTTCCCAGTCGAAATCCTCGATGGGTGAAGTTTTCAGTTCTTCAGTCATTTAAATAAGTTAGAAAATAAGTTAATTTAGGGGTGAAGGGACGGTGATACGGAAACCCGCTTGCGGGCGACCACCGCCAATTCGGCTGCAAAGGTAGTGATATTTTTCTAATTCACAACTATTTCCCAAATCTTGTGGCTAAGGAAATGGGGAGCATTTTGGTGATGGTGCGGGCAATGTAGCGCTTGGTGCGCTGACGGGCCGTTTCCACGGGTGGCGAATAGCTGTCTATGTCTCTCCTTATTTCCTCTTCACCGACCGGGGTGCCGTATTGTGCCGTGGTTGCCTTGATTTCCTCAATCATTCTGCCAAGCTCCTGATTGTCACCGCTGACGTGCTTCGTCAGCGTGGCGCATAGGGCTATCGCATTCTCATAATATTTGCCGAGCCACACGGCTGTTGCTTCGGGGTGGGATTCGTGGAAGTGCGCGATCAGCAAGCGGCGTATCTCGGTCGCCAGGCGGCGTGCCCTGAGCGCGTCGCCGCTCCAGATGCCGTAGCTGTGCTTGCGGTATGCGGCCATGACTCTCGGGTCGAAATGCACTTTACCGCGGGCGGCGTGCAGGGAGTGCATGGCGTAGTCAAAAAGCGGGGTCTGCTTTACCCAGTCGGGGATGTCGGCGCGCGATATGGCGCGATACATCACCGAAAGATTGGTGATGATATTGCCTTTGGCAAGCTCCGTGAGTCCGAAGTCGTAATTTGCCGGCTTGCTGCAGAGCGACCAGTTGTGTTTTGCGGGATAGTAGTTTGCGACTCTGTGGAAGCACACTGTGCAGTCGGGATGTGACTCCATATATTCCACTTGCCGTGCGAGTTTGTCCGTCGTCAACCACCAGTCATCGCCCTCGCATATAGCGATATATTTGCCGGCGCATCGGCTCCATGCGTCCAGATAGTTGCCTGAAGCTCCGAGGTTCTCACTTCGGGCTATCGGTTTTATTCTGTCGGGAAATTCCGCCGCAAGCTTTCTGCCGAGTTCCGGTGTGGAGTCGCTTGAGGCGTCATCCGCTATAATAAGCTCAAAGTTGAAAGGAGTACGCTGCGCCATGACGCTACGTACCGCCTTCTCAATAAATCTCTCCTGATTATACGTGATCATTATCACGCTCACCAGTATATTGTCAGTCGATTCAGTCATTGTTAACCCCTGATTATCATGGTGCAAAGGTAGTAAATCCTTTTGGGTTTCGGACGTTCGGTGGGGTGGTAATGCGGAAATTTGAGGGACGACCGACCCAAAGAGGCGGTTTTTTTGTTAATTTTGTGAGGCTTAAGCGGAAAGGCCCTCCCTAAGGTGTGGCCCTGAAGCGAGTACAGATGGTCTGTAGAAGAGTCTGAGCCTCTGTAATTCACAGTTTCACTATTCCGTTTAGTAGCTTATGTTTAAATTTCTGTCAAAGACACCTTATAGAATCGGTGTGGCTCTCAGTGGCGGGGGCGCACGTGGATTCGCTCATGCCGGAGCGCTCAAAGCCATGGAAGATATGGGCATCCGCCCTGACGTTCTGGCCGGAGTGAGTGCCGGGTCCGTAGCCGCAGCGCTTTATGCCGGAGGTATGCGCCCCGAAGAGATTGTAGATGCCTTCAAGGAGGCCAAGTTCTCGAATTTTGCCGAGATCGGTGTGCCGCGTCAGGGCTTCTTCTCTTTGGATAAGTTCAAGAAGTTCATCAGTGACCACGTGCCCTATGAGAATCTTGAGGATCTGCCGCTGCCGGTGGTGATCGGAGTCACCGACTTTGACAACTGTGTCAAAGCCAGCTTCGACCGTGGGCCGTTGGTGGAACGTGTGGTGGCTTCATGTTCCATTCCCATAGTGTTCCGCCCTGTCACCATTGACGGCGTGCGCTATGTCGACGGAGGCGTGCTTCACAACCTCCCTGCATGGACTATCAGGGACAAGTGCAAGTACCTCATCGGGGTCAACTGCTCACCGATGCCCGGCGGATCGATGTCTTCTTCGATTGTGGATATCGCCATGAGGTCCTACCACATGATGTTGCGCAGCAATATCGAGGAGGATCTTCGTCTATGCGACATGGTGGTTTCGACCGATTCCATCGGTAATCACACTGTGTTCGATCTCAGCGATATTGACCGTGTGTACCGTGCCGGATATTCCGAGACTGTCCACACGCTTCTTGAGGCCGGCTTCCGCAAGCCCTCGCGGGTGTCTATGATGGTATTATAATACCGCATATATTTTAAATGTCATTATGACTGTCAAACCAATCATCTACCAGCTCATTCCTCGCCTGTTTGCCAACTATAACGACTCGTGTGTTCCCTCGGGCACTATAGTGCAGAACGGTTCGGGTAAGCTTAATCACATCAATGCCGCCATACTCAAGTCCATCAAGTCACTCGGTGCCACTCATGTGTGGTACACGGGTGTGATAGAGCACGCTCACTGTCCCGACTACACGGCTTACGGCATTGCAAGGCAGAATCCCCATATCGTCAAGGGTGAAGCCGGCTCGCCATACGCCATAACCGACTACTACGATATAGACCCTGACGTAGCGGTGGACGTAGACCGCCGTATGGATGAGTTCGAGGCTCTGGTGAAGCGTACCCACGCTGCCGGCATGAAGGTCATCATAGACTTCGTGCCCAACCACGTGGCGCGTCAATACTACTCCGATGTAAAGCCTAAAGGAATACATGACCTCGGCAGCGATGACAATCTCGACATGGGTTTCTCCCCCTCCAATAACTTCTACTATATAACCCGGCAGCAGTTCTCCCCCTCGATTGACCTCGGCTCAGGCACGGACGCCTATGTGGAATTTCCCGCCAAGGCCTCGGGCAATGACTGTTTCCACGCTTTCCCGGGCTGTAACGACTGGTACGAGACAGTGAAACTCAACTACGGTGTGGACTATTGCGGCGGTGGCAGCCGTCACTTCGACCCCATACCCGACACGTGGTTCAAGATGCTCCACATACTCCGCTACTGGGCCTCGAAGGGTGTTGACGGTTTCCGTTGCGATATGGCCCACATGGTGCCGCTGGAGCTCTGGAAATGGGCCATCAGCAATGTCAAGGCACAGTACCCTGACGTGATATTCATAGCCGAAATCTACGATGTGGGTCTCTACCGCGACTTCATATACACGGGTGGATTCGACTACCTATACGATAAGGTCAATCTCTATGACACACTGCGTGGCATCCAGTGCCATAATTGGTCGGCCGCGCAGCTTACCAACTGTTGGCAGACCGTAGAGGGCATACAGTCCAATATGCTCAACTTCCTTGAGAATCATGATGAACAGCGCTTCGGCTCTCAGTTCTATGCCGGTGACCCTGCCAAGGTGTTCCCCTCGCTGGTGGTGAGC
>CAZNBC010000163.1:0-4001 GCA_964571125.1 uncultured Bacteroides sp. | reverse complement strand
CTGCCGCAATCAAAGCCTTTATATCGTCAATGATCATCACTGTTTCTTATGACAAATCCTTCCATTGATACCTACTCACTATAGGTAGGGGTATTTCAATGGTTTCACTATTGGCACTTAATTCTGCAAGTGGCACCTACAGAATCGGGAATGAAGGATAAGCGACTGTAAATCTTCTCATGTGTGAAGAGTGCGAATGGAATAGTCCTTATCGCTGGGAAACCGTTGGTCAACTCTTTTATTGATTTTGAGCGGCTTCGTATTGCAAAATTACGAAATATTACCGAGCTAATCACTGACATCCAAATGTTTTGCGTAGCTTTGCTGTCGGAAAGGCTGAAGCCTCTCTACGATATTTTTCTGTATAACCATTAACTTTCTCCATTAAGTCAACAGGAGGCGAAAAATATGAAGAAACTTTTGACAATCGTTTCTCTCATGATCTGTCTTGTAATGACAGCATGCGGTAATGACGATGAGCCTAAACAGGAACTTACCCCTGAGTATCTTGAAGCAACGACGTGGGATGCCGAGCTTACAGGCACACAGAGCCCTGTTCCTAATCCTATATCCGCTCACTTTATCATGCAATTCCTCACGAAAGAAACAGGAAAATGTATTCCAACCTACGGTGACACCGACTATGATGGATCCTTTACCTATAATATCACTAAAGATATGATACTTTTCAACGGCTCGTTAACAGGATATTGGACAGTGATAGAACGGACGAAAAACAAGATGGTGCTTCGAGCCTATATGCCAAATGAATTTAATTTAGTGCTGACGCGGAAATAACACCCTCAATACAAATACATGTCAGTACTGATTGAATCGGGAGCCTATATCTTACACGACAACTCATTTTCTCACTATGGTTAGAAGATTTTCCATAAGAAAAGGATCTTGGCTAAGGAGGCTGCCGGCGTTTGTTGCGGGGGCGGCGTGGGCCGTGTCGGCATGGGGTGCTCACGGGCGGCCTAATATAGTGTTGTTTGTGGTGGATGATATGGGGGTGATGGACACTTCGCTGCCGTTTCTTACTGACGGGGAGGGGAATCCACGGCGCTACCCCCTGAACGAACGCTACCGCACGCCCAATATGGAGCGTCTGGCTGAGCGCGGCATACGTTTCTCCACATTCTACGCACAGAGCGTGAGTTCGCCGTCGCGCGCTTCGTTGATGACGGGTCAGAATGCCGCGCGCCACCGTACCACCAACTGGATTCTCTCCGAGGAGAAGAACAGCGGCCGGTATGATCCCGCCGACTGGAACTGGGACGGTCTCTCGTCGCGCGACATGACCTTGCCGCGGGTGCTTCATGAGGCCGGCTACCGCACTATCCACGTGGGTAAAGCCCACTACGGCCACAATGAGAGCGAGGGAGCCGACCCGCTTAAGGTGGGCTACGACGTGAACATAGCCGGATCATCCATCGGAGAGCCCGGAAGTTATATGGGCGAGAACGGCTACGGACTTTTCCGCGGCGCGCGCCATCGTGCCGTCCCCGGGCTTGAAAAATACCACGGCACCTCCACATTCCTCAGCGAGGCGCTTACTCTCGAGGCAATGTCCGAACTGGATAATGCCCTCAAGGATGACCAACCGTTCTTCCTCTACATGTCGCACTACGCCGTGCACTGGCCTTTCGAGCAGGACCCGCGCTTCATTTCGCACTATGCCGACCCGGTGTTTACTCCCGACGCGGCAGGATTCGCCACGCTTGTCGAGGGGATGGACAAGTCGCTGGGTGACATTATGGACTATCTTGAGAGGAGGGGAGTGGCCGAGAATACCCTGATAGTGTTCTTAGGTGACAACGGCTCTGCCGCCCCGATCGGCGATGCCAAGGGCTACACCTCTTCGGCACCGCTGCGTGGCAAGAAAGGTACGGAATACGAGGGTGGCGTACGTGTGCCCTTCATTGCCTCATGGGCCGCGACCGACTCCACATCTGAAGTGCAGAAACGCTGGCCAATAGTCCGTAACGGCGTGCAGCGTCAGATGGGCACGATTATGGACATCTACCCCACGCTCCTTGAAGTGGCCGGCGTCTCACTCTCTGACGGTCACGTCATAGATGGTGTGAGCCTGCGCGACCAGTTGGTCAGCACAGAGCCTGCCGCTCGCCCCGAGATGTTCATGATGCACTTCCCCCACGACCACAACGGCAGCTACTTCACCACCCTCCGTGAAGGTCCCTGGAAACTCATATATTATTACAATCCCGCTCGCCCCGAGCATCCCGCCTGTGAGCTCTACAACCTTGACAATGACCCCACCGAAGTGCATAACCTCGCCCTTTCGCAACCCGACCGCGTGGAGTCGATGGTGAACTCCATGGCGCGGCGTCTTGAAGAGGAGGGCGCGCTTTATCCCGTCGACGCCGACGGCAACGAACTCCGCCCCGGATACTGACTTCACTATATTTACAAGAATCTCCAACATAACACCGAAATAGCATGATAGAATACATACGAGGCACCCTTGCCGAGCTGACACCGACCTATGCTGTGGTCGATATTAACGGTCTGGGCTATATGATAAATATCACCGTGCCCACCTTCACGTCGCTCGAAGGCATGAAGGAGGTGAAGCTGCTTATCCACGAGGCGATACGCGAGGATGCACATATTCTTTATGGATTTCTCACCGAACGCGAGCGCTCGCTCTTCCGCCTTCTGATAGGCGTGTCGGGTGTCGGAGCCAACATAGCGCGTATGATACTCTCCTCTCTCACAGCGCCTGAGCTTGAAGGAACTATCCTCGCGGGCGACAGTAAGAGCCTCAAGCGTGTGAAGGGCATAGGCGCCAAGACGGCCGAAAGGATAATCGTTGACCTCAAGGATAAAATAAAATCGGCAGATGACACGTTATTAGTGCAGACTGTCGCAAATTCCGAGGTCATGGATGAGGCGCTCGCCGCACTGGTGATGCTGGGTTTCCCGCGTCCTCAGTCGGTAAAGGTGCTTGAAAAGATTTTTAAGGAGACTCCCTCCATAAAGGTCGAGGCTGCCATAAAAACGGCGCTTTCCATGATGTGATGACGGGCTTGCGGCAGGTGTGAATAAACCGATCGCAGTGCACTCACTATTACGCAGCATATACATATTCGTTAGTACCGTTCTCGAAGGCCTCAGGGCACGATGGACGGTGCTGACTGTTATTGTGCTTACGGCCTTGATGGCTGTGGGCCAGTATAATGTGTCGAAATATGGGCCTGCAGGCGAGCTACCCCCGCCACCTCCCGTGCTCGAGCGTCCGCCGCTGCCGCAGGACGCCACGGCCCCAGGCACCATCTTTCCCGTCAGTCAGGCCATCCCCGAGGACTATGAGGCCCTCGTGCAGACGGAGTTTGCCGCCGACCTTGCCAACCCCTCGAATATCAAGACCGTAGCCGAGTACGACCCCGCCACGGGTTGCTACGTTATCCATACGCGTCTGGGTGACTATGACATCTCCACACCCTTCATCATGTCGCCTCAGCAGTACAACGACTGGCAGATACGCAAATCCATGCAGGAGTACTACCGTCAGCGCAATCTTGAGCAGCTCCAGGGCAAGGAGAAGCAGCCTTTCGACATACTTAACATGAACTTCGCCCTCGGCCCGCTCGAAAAGATTTTCGGCCCCGGTGGCGTAAAACTCAAGACCCAAGGCTCGCTTCAGGTCAATATGGGCATCAAGAGCAACAAGACCGACAATCCGGCCCTGTCGCTCACATCGCGCAGAAAGACTTTTTTTGACTTTGACCAGAAGATTCAGGCCACGGTGCAGGCATCGGTAGGCGACCGCCTCAACTTCAACATGACCTACAATACCGACGCTACCTTCGACTTTGATTCAAAGAACCTTAAGCTCTCCTACGAGGGCACCGAGGATGACATCGTCAAGCAGATTGAGGCCGGTAACGTGAGCATGACCACCGGTTCGTCGCTCATCCGCGGCGGTACGGCGCTGTTCGGTATCAAGACCAAGTTGCAGTTCGGCAAACTCACCG
>CAZNBC010000162.1:0-4017 GCA_964571125.1 uncultured Bacteroides sp. | reverse complement strand
CGGTGTTGTTATCGGCACATTCGCTACCATCTTCGTGCCAGCTCCCGTACCTTACCTCACCGATGCCCGTAAGATCGCCAAGGCCACCAAGAAGTAATCCCGGAAACACTTAATCCACTATCTTATACAAAAGGCCGTGTGTCACCCCCTGACACACGGCCTTTTCTTATATTCGTTCTCAATCCAATTACTCCAATAAATCCAATCCTTCCAATCACTCCTTATAATATACAGGCTTATTGAACACCCTGACTACACCGTAGCTTATCGAAGCCACGGCAAGGAGCGGCAGGAAAAGTATGAACCCGTTGGTCATCTCCACGGTCAGGAACAAGGCCATGAACGGTGCCCTGATGGCCCCCGACATCACTCCCGCCATGCCCATAAAGGCAAATCCCGACACAGGTATGTCCACTCCGAACAGAAGATTCGCGGCCGTGCCATAGACGAACCCGAGTATGCAGCCGGCAAACAACGTGGGGGCGAAATCACCGGCCACACCACCGCCACAGTTACTGGCCGAGGTGGCGAAACACTTTGTCAGGACAATGCCTCCGGCCACAAGCACTATAGGCCAACCGTCGGACGTTATACGGGAGAAAGCGCTGCAATTTACCAGCGCATGAATGTCACCGTTCAGCAGATGGCCCATCATACCGTAACCCTCGCCATACATCGCGGGAAAGAGAAACAGCAGGACTGCCAGAACCATACCGCTCAGGATATTCTTGATCCACGGATTGCGTATACGCCCATAGGTTCGGTCCATAAGGCCCATGATGTATGAGTAGTACACCGAATACAGCCCGCATACCACTCCTAATCCGATAATCCACGGCACCATCGAAGCGTCAAACTGATGCATCTGCAAGTAGGAGAGGTCTACCGTATAGTCCGAGAGCATGTATGCCGTCATCGCTGAAGTGACGCACGCCAATATCAGTGCCATAACCGACATGGTGGTGAGCTGCATTTTCAGTACCTCGAGCGTGAACAGCGCGCCACCCATCGGGGCCTTGAAGATGCCCGCAATGCCTGCTCCTGCGCCACACCCCACCATAATCATCATCATGCGGGGCGACAATCTGAACAGCTTGCCGATGTTACTGCCCACGGCAGCACCGGTATAAGCTATAGGGCCCTCCGAACCGGCCGAACCGCCGAATCCGAGGGTCAGCGAACTGGCCAGCATCGGCGCGTATGTGAGATAGCCGGGCAAGGAGTAGCGACCCGCGGCGATGTCAGCGCTCAACTGACGCGAACCATGCTGAAGATTGGCATGGAGCACATAGCGCTGATATATGCCCGTAAGCACAATTCCCGCCACAGGTATGGCGAGAAGGGGGATGTTAATCCCGTTGAGGTTCATTCCCGAGGTCCAGAACAGGGATATATGACGAATCACCACCTTGAGCAAGGCGGCGAGCGCACCCGAGATAACTCCCGTAAGGAAGGCGAGCGTAAACAGAAAGGCCTGGTCATTGACCTTGCGGCTGCGCCAACTCAGGAATGTCTCGAACTTACGTGATATGTATTGTAAAGTCGCTGACATTACAATTAAAACACCACTCCACTCCCATAGGTTTTCCTACATCGGCCATCATACGGGATTTTTGTGTAAATTTGCAGATAAGTAAGTCGAAAGAATTATTTTATACTATCTTTGAGCGTATTTTTGAGTGATTTTCGCTTGATGTTGAAGGAGTGTAGCGAGCTACACGACTGAAGCAGAGAGTGAAAAGCGCCGAAAAGACGCCAAAGATAGATAAAAGACTGACTTGGGTTTAAATTAAAATAATTTTGAAGACTTACTTAATATTCCACTAACCGAAAAGAGAGTTATGAACAGAGCCGGTTTTATGTCGAAAATAAAGAGACTTGGCGTAGCCCTATCTATGGCCATGACATTCACGGGTATATGCGCCGAGGGCACGGGAGGCACATGGAACGGTGAACTCGCCGTGACACCTCAGGTAAAACTTAATCTCGTGTTCCATATATCCGAGCCGGGAGCGGAGCCAGCGGTCATCACCATGGATTCACCCGACCAGGGAGCCTACGGTTTACCCACCGAAGTGCAATATCTGTCCGCCGACTCGGTAAGCCTCGCAGTGCCTACCATACACATGTCATTTTCCGGCTCGCTTGACGGAGGAAAGCTGAAAGGCACATTCACACAAGGAGGCCTGAAACTACCTCTCGAACTCGCTCCGGGAGATGTGGCGCTCAACCGTCCGCAAACCCCTGTGCCTCCATTCCCCTACCGGACGGAAAATCTCACGATAGAAAACCCCGATGCGCACGTTACTCTCGCGGGAACGCTTACCATACCGGATGGAGCCGCCAAGTCGACCCCATTAGTGGTGATGGTGACAGGCAGCGGTCTGCAAAATCGTGATGAAGAGCTGTTCGGTCACAAGCCCTTTGCCGTAATAGCCGATTACCTTGCCCGTAACGGCGTAGCATCATTCCGCTACGACGACCGCGGATTCGGCGAGTCGACAGGCGACCCTAAGAGCATCACAACGGCGGATAATGCATCTGATGCGGCAGCGGTCATGAAGTATCTCCGCGACACGGGACGATTCGGAAAGACCGGCATACTCGGCCACAGCGAGGGCGGAATAGTCGGATACATGCTCGGCGCACGCGAAGCGGGTGTACCCGACTTCATCGTCTCACTGGCCGGCCCTGCGGTAAGGGGTGACAGTATCCTCATCTATCAGAACCGCCACGGAATGACACTTGCAGACGTCCCTGCTCAGATGCTTGACGACTACCTCACAGCCCTTCGGAAGGTGCTGACATACAGGATTGACAATCCCGGCAAGGAGATTACCGACGATATCATTGAAGAATTCTGCCCCGGATGGTCAGCGCTACCTGTGTACAGCGCCTGGAGCTCCGGCCTTAAATCCACCTTCGGCAAGCCGAACGCATGGCTTGACTATTTCATGGCATATTCTCCCGCGCATGACCTCGGGAAGGTGACATCACCCATGCTCATCATATATGGCGGAAAGGACGTGCAGGTGCCCGCTGAGCTCAACGCCCCCGCAGCACGCGCCCTTGCTCCCGCGGCAGACGTCAAGGTCTACCCCGAGCTTAACCACCCTATGCAACACGCCACTACGGGCGAAATAGCCGAATACTCGACCATCGAGGAAACCATCGCCCCGGAAGTACTCTCCGACATCCTCAAATTCATAACCTCGTTGAAATAATCAGGCCAACGCCCCTCCCCTGACCGACCATGAGCAAGAAACTGACGGACATGACCTTGGAGGAGTTGTGGCAGCTGTTCCCCATACGTCTGGCTCCACACGATGCTTGTTGGCCCAAATGGTTTGAAGACGAGCGAGACATCCTGACCGACATACTCCACGACTTCATAGGGCTACGCATAACCCATGTCGGCAGCACGGCCATACCGGCCATCATGGCCAAGCCCATTATCGACATCCTCGTCGAGGTGGCCGACTGCATATCATTACGCGAAGCAGCGGCCCTTCTCTCGGCAAAGGGTTATATATGTATGTCCGATAGCGACAGAAGAATCTCGCTCAACAAGGGGTATACGGAACAAGGGTATGCCGAACGGGTGTTTCACATTCATCTGCGCCTGACGGGCGACCACGACGAGATATATTTCAGGGACTACCTGACCGCGCATCCCGAAGCAGCGAGAGAATACGAGCATCTGAAAATCACCCTGGCGCGGCAATTTGAGCACGACAGGGACCGCTATACCCAAAGCAAGACCGAATTTATATTGCGATACACCGCCGAGGCCAAGGCATGACTTACCATCCGTGCCTGCCTCTTGGCCCACCCCTCTAATGGTATCAAATAAAACAGCGATGTATCTTGCGACACATCGCTGTTTTGTCATTGCAGCACAAGAGAGCTGCATGGGTATTAAACCGCTTGATGGTTATCTTCTCTTACAGCGGACGGGGAGAGCGTCAACCATACTTTTCATGCCTTCAGAGTAATAAGGGGCTGTATAAGTTCCTG
>CAZNBC010000161.1:0-4028 GCA_964571125.1 uncultured Bacteroides sp. | reverse complement strand
GATTCTATAATCGTACAAAGGAAATAGAAGAACTGAGACGCATACAAAGACGTGCTTTCGAGTCTCGGTCAAGGATGACTGTAATAACCGGACGCCGCCGTATCGGAAAGACTTCGCTCGCTCTGCGTGCAACCGAGTGTGAGTATCCCACGGTATATCTGTTTGTCAGCCGTAAAAATGAAGCTGCACTCTGTTCGGAGTTTACAGCCTTAATATCGTCGCAACTTCAGATACATGTTCCGATGGGCTTAACCTCTTTCCGGGAGGTGTTTTATTTCCTGATGGAGACCGGCAAAAACATAAAGTTCAACCTCATAATTGATGAGTTTCAGGAGTTTTACAACATTAATCCTTCTGTATACAGCGATATGCAGAATATTTGGGACTCTTACCGCAATGATACCCATATCAACATGTTGCTGATGGGGTCGGTCTACTCAATGATGCATAAGATTTTTGAAAGTTATCATGAGCCCCTTTTCGGAAGAGCTGATGCCATATTGCGTATTTCCGGCTTTGGTACGGGTACGATGAAGGAGATTATGCATGATTTCCGTCCTGACTACACAAACGATGAGTTACTTGCTTTCTATTGTATTACAGGCGGTGTGCCGAAGTACATTGAGCTGTTATGTGAGGATACGGATCTATCGATCGAAGGCATCTTTAACTATGTAGTAAGAGACAATTCACCATTTGTGAATGAAGGCCGCAATCTTCTGATTGAGGAATTTGGCAAAGACTATGGGTTATATTTTTCCGTTCTAAGTTGTATCGCCTCGGGTATAAATACTCAGGGGGCAATAGAAAGCGCATTAGGAGGCGTGACGGTAGCCGGCCATCTGAAGCGTTTGATAGAGGATTATTCTCTCATTAAGCGAGTACGCCCCGTGCTGGCCAAGCCGCGTTCTCAGAATGTCCAGTATGAGATTACCGATAACTTCCTGCGATTCTGGTTTAACTATTTTGACCGTAATCAGACATTGGTTGAGCTGAATAACTTTGAGCACTTACGTAATATTGTCACTTCGGATTACCCGAGTTTCTCAGGTCTCACGCTTGAAAAATGGTTCCGCCTCAAGATGATGGAAAGCCATCAGTATGCCGACATCGGCTCATGGTGGGAACGCAAAAAAGGAAAAGAGGCCAACGAGATTGATATTGTCGCCTTGTCTGTTGATGGGACGACGGCGGTAGTTGCCGAGGTCAAGCGCCAGCAGCGCAACTATGACCACAAGCTGTTTATGGAGAAAGTAGAGTGTATAAAAACCAGTATATTATCAAAGTATAATATTGAGACACGTTTGTTGACACTGGAGGATATGTAGCTCCAATCCTTATTTTGGAGGATAAGAAAAAAATGGTTAACTTTGTCGCTGTCAAAATTCATCCTTGCCCGGATGGCGGAATTGGCAGACGCGTCGGTCTCAAACACCGATGGAGCAATCCTTACCGGTTCGATCCCGGTTCCGGGCACTCAATATAGTTCACTGCACTATAATAGCATAAAAAAGACCGATACTCATTGAGTATCGGTCTTTTTTATGCGGGGGTGACCCCGTTTGAGGATTATTCCAGGTCGGCGGGAGTGCCGATGATGCGGAGTCCGAAGTCGCGGATGTAGCGCAGGATTTCGTCGCGGTGTTTACCGGGGACTACGTCGGCTTCCACGCGCTTGAGAGCGTTGAATACCGATGTCTGACTCTGATAGATGTGGCGATATGCTTTTGCTATATCGTCAATTTCTTCGTCAGTGAAGCCCTGCTTGCGCAACACCATGGCGTTGACCCCATGGTATTCAGCCGGGTTGTGGGCCATGATTACGAACGGGGGCACGTTGCCGTTGATGCGGCATCCTCCTTTGATGAGTACCCAGGGTGCGACACGTGAGTTCTCGTGAAGCATGGCTCCGGAGGAAAGTATGCAACATTCGCCAACTTCAGCGTTGCCTGACACATTGACGCTGTTACCGATTACGGTGCGTCCGTGTATCTTGGCATCATGACCTATGTGACTGTTTGCCATTACGAAGCAGTCGTTGCCGATACGTGTGCCGTTTTCTTCGCCGGGGTAAATGCCGCGGTTGATGATTACGTGCTCGCGTATCACGTTGTTGTCACCGATATGCAGGTAGGTCTGATCGGCAGGATTCCATCGGAAGTCCTGAGGATCAGCACCAATGACGGAGCCGTCGTAGAACTTGTTGTTTTTTCCTACGCGGGTTCCTCTGTGGATGGAGGTGAAGGACATGATTTCGCATCCGTCACCTATTTCCACTCCGTCGCCTACATAGGCAAACGCTTTGATGAGTACATTGTCACCGATTTTGGCGGTGGGTTCAATGTGGGCCAGGGGGCTGATTTTTGATGCCATAGTCTATGGGGTGTTTACATGGTTATGATACTGTCGTCAGCTGCTTATCGTCCGCCTCCGAGGTTCTGGTAGAGGTTGATGACTGCCTGAGCCTGTGAGAGCGAACATGAGAGGAGGCCCATCTGCGCACCGAGAAGGCCCTGCTGTGCGGTGAGTACCTCAAGATATGTAGCTGTGCCCAAAGTTAGCAATTCCCCGGTATATTCCACAGATTTTGACAGATTATCTACTTGCTGTATGAGATATTGTTCCTTCTCCTGAGCTTTCTGATAGACTGTCATGGCGCTGCTCACTTCGGCCGATGCGTTGAGAATGGCATATTCGAAGTTGTTGAGTGCCTGTTTCTGCTGGGCCTTGGCGGCTCCGAGACGGGCTATGTTGGCTCCGCGTGAGAAGATGGGAATTGTGAGTGAACCGGCTATCTGTACGAAGAACTCGGCGGGATTCTTCACCATCGAGCCAAGCAGGTTGGTAAATCCGCCGTTGGCCGTGATGTTGAGTCCGGGATAGAAGTTGGCACGCGCTCCGGCGGTAGTGTAGTATGCTGCGGCGAGTGTCTGCTCTGCGGCTCTTACGTCGGGACGTGCGGCAAGTTCACGCATAGGTATCGATTCACGCATGATTGCGGGAGCCTGAAGTGTGGCATCCATGTTTATAGACCATGTCTGAGGAGCTACATTGAGCAGCAGTGACATGGTATTGTTGAGCTCATGGAGGTTTACTTCAAGGTCGGTAATCGAGGCGAGGATGCTGTAGTACTGGGCGTTGCTCTGTACTACGGCAGCTTCGTTGAGACGGCCGGCCTCCTTAAGGTTGCGCATCACGTCTACGCTCTGGCGCCACAGTTCGGCGGTCTGACGGTTGAGTTGCAGCTGCTTTTCGAGTGTGGCTATGGTGTAGTAGCAGTTTGCCACACCGGCGATAATCTGCGAACGTACTGCCTGTTCGTAGCAGATTGTAGCCTTATAATTGGCATCGGCGGAGCGCTTGCTGTTGAGGAGTCTGCCGAAGATGTCTACCTCCCAGCTTACAGCCATAGGCAGCTGATAGGTCTTGGTCCAGGGCATGTCGCCAGTCTTGCCTAAAGCGCCGTTGGGAGCGAGGGCTACAGAGGGGAAGAAACTCATGCGGGCACCTTTGAGGGCAGCGTGAGCGCTCTCTACATTGAGGCGGGCATTGTCAAGGTTTACATTGTTCTCCAGGGCCTGACGAATGAGGTCGGCGAGTATGGGGTCGGTGAATACCTTCTCCCATGACTGATTGCCGAATGTTGTCGAATCGACCGGTGCCTCAAGAGCCTCGCGGTATTCCTTACCGAGGCCTGAATCGCGGGCCACATCGTATTTGCGATAGATGTTGCAGCTACTGAGCATAGTGATGCTCAGTGCTGCAACGATTACTGTTGATTTTAACTTCATGTTTCGTTAACTCGTGCTTGTGTTAGGTTAACTTTTAATCTTATTTCCTCTTAACTTATTTCTTCGTGGGAAGATACTGTTCTACCTCGTTGGCTACGTCGGCATTTGTGGTATCCTTCCATGTGAGGGGAGTAAATTTCTCCTGAATGAGCTGGAAGGCTACGAACAGTGCGGGCACGATAAGAATCTGGAATATCATACCTATGAGCATGCCTCCTACCGAACCGGTATCGAGGG
>CAZNBC010000160.1:0-4091 GCA_964571125.1 uncultured Bacteroides sp. | reverse complement strand
CCCAACAGATTCATCTCGGCGAGGTTAGCGCCTTTACCGCCCAGAAGATTACGCATAGAGGCATTGCCTTCCGCTTTGCCATCTCCAAACGTATAAACTCTTTTCATTGTCCTTGGGTTAAGTTTAGGGTTAGATTATATATGTATATATGAATTTTGATATCACGGTGTATCGCCGACAGAAACTGCCGCGGGTCACGGTTTGTGCAAATTTACGCCTTAATATTTGAATGAAAAAATCTTTTTAAGAAAAATAGCATTGCGTAGGCCCATTAAAGGAATATTCAGTAGCTTTGTACCTGATTTAAGCATCGCTAACTTTTAATCCGTAACATCCGTGTCACGTAAATGCAAAGATATGCCTCTGATTGAGGGGCTTGAAATCACCGCTGTAGCAGCCGAGGGAAACGCTCTCGGACGTATCAACGGCGAGAAAGTGGTGTTTGTACCTTTCGGAGCACCGGGAGATATTGCCGACATCAAAATCGTGCGCCGCAAACACAACTACTGCGAGGGACGCATAGAGCGTATCGTAACACCGTCGCCTATCCGTGTCGAGCCCCGTTGCCAACACTTCACCATTTGCGGAGGATGTCGCTGGCAGCACCTTCCTTACGACTTTCAGCTGCAGCAGAAGCAGCAGCAAGTAACCGATGCCCTGGAACGCATAGCCAAGGTGGCACTTCCCGAGATAACGCCTATCATCGGCTCAGACAACATCTGGAACTACCGCAACAAGATGGAGTATACCTTCTCCAACAAATGCTGGCTCACCCGCCAACAACTGGAGTCAGGCGAGGAGTTCCCCGACCGCAACGCCTTAGGATTTCACATACCGGGCGCATTCGACAAGGTGCTGGACATCAAGGAGTGCCATCTTCAGGATTCACTCGGCGACCGTATACGCCGATTCATCAGGGAGTACGCCATACAGCACGGCTACACCTTCTATGACCTTCGTGCCCAGACAGGGCTGTTGCGCACCCTCATGATACGTATCGCCTCCACCGGAGAGGTGATGGTAGTGGTCGTATTCGGCGAAAATCAGTGTGAGGCCATAGATGAAATTCTCGAAGCCATCTCCGTAAAATTCCCCGAGATAACGTCACTGCAATACGTCATCAACACCAAGTGCAACGATACCATCTCAGACCAGGAAATCATGGTATACTCCGGAAAAGAATATATTGAGGAGGATATGGAGGGATTGCGATTCCGCATAGGCCCCAAATCATTCTATCAGACCAATTCACCTCAGGCACACAAGCTCTACAGCGTGGCCCGCGACTTCGCCGAACTTAAGGGTGACGAACTTGTCTATGACCTATATACCGGCACCGGCACCATTGCTAACTTCGTGGCACGCAACTGCCGCCACGTCATAGGTATAGAATATGTGCCTGAAGCCATCGAAGACGCAAAGATAAATGCAACGGTCAACGGTCTGGCCAACACCGAATTCTATGCGGGCGATATGAAGGACATACTCACCGACGAATTCATTGCCCTCCACGGACGTCCCGACGTGATGATAATCGACCCTCCGCGCGCTGGTATGCACCAGGATGTGGTTGACGTGATACTCCGTGCGCTGCCTCGCCGACTTGTCTATGTAAGCTGCAATCCTGCCACGCAGGCCCGAGATATTGCTCTATTGGATGCCCGCTACAAGGTTGACGCAGTACAGCCCGTAGACATGTTCCCCCATACACAACATGTGGAGTCCGTGGTGAAACTCACTTTACGGGATTGATACTCAGAGCACCAGCTCAGCGAAAAGCCGCTTAAACTCCTCGTCCAAATCCTGCGTCAAGCCGGGATGCGGACGGGAGGTTTGAAGCGACGCGCTTTTTACAGCCGTAAGCCATCTGAATCGCTCCTCGACCTCCAGAGCAGCCATAGGGCCACTGCCGCTATTGCCATCAGCGACACCGGTGAACAGACGAAGCTGCTCGGCAATCTGCTCGCATGAATGAGGGGCACGAAGCACGGCAAGACGTTCAGGATTAATCTCACACAAAATCCTAATCCAGCGACGGCGCTTGCACATCATTATCAGTCCGATATTGACGAACTCCTCGCGCTCGATGTGGGGCACATACCTCACCACAGCATATTCATATAATAGCGCGTCTTGCATCGATGGCTTGTTTTACAAATACACTACTATTTTTCAAGCGGTTAGTAAGAAACGATGCGTACATGTCACGTTTCTGCTGAGGAGTCATATCCTCTCCCTCAACCTTTAGCCACTCATCGGGCAGCATATTGGCTATCTTCACGAGTTTACGCGGAGTGATAATCTGACGGATGAGTTTGTCAGCTTCCTCTATCTTCGATGCCTTACCCAGCAGGGCATGGTCACGAACGTAAATAAAGGGACTTACCGAAGCCTGCTCCCAATCATTGGATGAATGATGGAAATAGAGCGATGCGCCGTGGTCTATGAGCCACAACTCATTGTGCCATAGCAGCATGTTGGTGTTACGTACCGTGCGGTCTACATTCGTGAGAAAAGCGTCAAGCCACACTATCTTCGAGGCGGTCAGTTCATCTATGGGATTGGTGTACGGGTCTACAGTAAATGCACCCCCGAGATAATGAAGCCCAAGATTAAGCCCCCGGCTCGCCTTAAGCAAATCCTGCACCTCCTCGTCGGGCTCAGTACGTCCGAACTCCTCCGACAGATTCAGAAATACCAGTTCCGGAACCTTCAGCCCTATAGCACGGGCCACCTCACCGCCTATCAGCTCCGAGATCAGGGCTTTGGATCCATGTCCGGCACCTCTGAACTTTA
This sequence comes from uncultured Bacteroides sp., assembly GCA_964571125.1. GTDB lineage: Bacteria > Bacteroidota > Bacteroidia > Bacteroidales > Muribaculaceae > Paramuribaculum. Next base: position 1,295 of record CAZNBC010000160.1, on the reverse strand, counting down.
CCACATACTTGAAGCCATCGTCGGCCTCAACCAATGCCGGCAAGGAGCCGCCCTCCCGCAGGGGAGTGATATAACGAGTCACATTCTGTGTCCGTAGCTCAGTCATACGAGAGAAAATGTAGTTAGAGAAGAGAATTAATCGTCACTATTGCGGACAAAACGCAGCAGACGAAATGGCTGACGCATATCGCATGATTTTTGTTCCGACACTATTATCGGAGCGAAGGTATATTTATCCTCATAGAGTTCTTCAAGGCGCTTACAATCGCGCTCAGTCACTACCAGCCAGCCTTCACGCGGCATCTCGACATCAAAGCGCTTCATACGGTCATTGAGATAGAAATCAATGGTATAGTAGCGGTGCATCGGCTCATCGACATACATATACACTCCCGCATCCTTCTCTGCAAGGCGGTTAATCTCAAGCGCCATGAACTTGTCACTTTTGGCACTGAGCATCGGAGGAAGCACCACAGATGAGAGAAAGGTGAGCAGAGCCGCCGTAACCATAACAGGGTAAAGCTCCGCCTTACTGTTATCCGAATTAATACTATGAAGCGCCATACCACGCCAGAGATATATACCGAGAACGACAAGAAGCATCGTAGCCACAACAGCGAAGAGTGTCACCCCCTGTGCCTGCACTCCTGCGAGAAGAACAGCCGTAGACCCTTTAACCGCAAACGGCACAAAACAGGCTATCCAATATAATACGGGAACAAGCACAGCGAGCACCGCAATAATGCGACCGTATACGTTCATGACCCTCGGGCGATTGGCCACAGCCCATTCAATCAGAAGCACGGTAAAATAAGCCAGGAAAGGATATATCGGAAGGAGGTATACACTGCGCTTGCTCTTGGGAATACAATAGAACACGAAGATAGCAACCGTAGATATCAACGCATAAAGGGTGGCCGGGTCAAGAGCAAGAATCCTACGCCACAAATCGCGGCACCGACCGGCGAATGTAAAATTGTCACCGCTGTTGGATGAGTGCTGAGTGCGCCGGTTCATCCGCAAGCGTACGATCAGACACATAAGCCCCAAGAGCGTGTAGGGGAGCATACCTGTGGCCACGGTCTGGAAGTTGTACCAGAAGGGATTTTCATGTGACTCGTAGCTCATTGTGCCGGTGAGACGGCCGAGGTTTTCCTCCATCACCAAATCGAGAAACTCTTTTCCACCTTGCTGATAAGCCGCCACATACCACGCCAAAGGCACTATCGCCGCGCAGATACACATCAGCACCAGTTTCCACGTAGTACGCACAAGCACGGGGCGAGGACATGTCA
>CAZNBC010000159.1:0-4099 GCA_964571125.1 uncultured Bacteroides sp. | reverse complement strand
TGAGGGTGCCTTGCCACCAGTTGTCGAAGTCGCGTATGGGATAGCGCAACCCTTCCGACCGCATGCCTGTGGCTCCGAAGTTAAAGATGGATACCTGTGCGCCGGGGCGGCAATGGAATACTTTGCTGCCGGTCACAGGTATAAAGACTCCGTAGTCGGTGTAGGCCCGCGCTTCGATGCCTTGCTTGAGATACTCGATAAGGAGGCTGATATTGCCTAACGTATGGTCCTCGCGCATACCGGTTGCTCCGAGAATGGCTATACGCCGTACGCCCTTTCCTGCGAGGTATTTTACCGATTTGGTCTGGTCGTTGGTCTCCTGATCGGGGAAGCGACGCACTATATCGCGGTAGCGCTCCATGACGGCAGGGTCAAGCGAATCGCAGTCGCCGACGATGCGCCACGGTTTGCGACCGGTGGACAGGTATCGGTTGGCGGCTCCGTCGCAGCACACGATGCGCTTGCAGCCGTTAAGCCATCTCAGGGCTTTTTCATTTTCAGGAAATTTTCCGGCATCAATTATCACCGCTTCGGGCGAGAAATCCAGTATCGAGTCCATAATAAAATCGGTGTCAATGGTTGGCGCGCATAAGATTAATCCATTTGCGATAGCCCAATACGGCTATCACGGCATAGAGAAAATAGAGGGCGCCGGTAAAATAAAGGTCTTTGTAGAGATAGAGGCATCCGCATCCGAGGTCAGCAGCTATCCACACAAGCCATTGCTCCACATATTTGCGGGCAAGCATCCACATCGCCACAATGCTCAGGGCCGTAGTGAAACTGTCGGCCCAGGGTACGGTGCTGTCAGTGAACCGTGCGAGCAGGAACCCTATGGCGATAAAAAGCAGTGCGGAAATGAGTATGAGATATTTCCATACCCTGCCGGGTGTATGCGTTATCTCAAGCGCCTGAGATTGTGCTTCGGGATTCTTCCCTCTCAACCAGCATACGAGTCCGTAGAGCGACGCGATGAGGTAATATACGTTAATTCCCAGGTCGGCATAGAGCCCTGCCTCGTAGTACACGACGATATAGACCGCAGGCATACAGATACTCGCAATCCAGAGCCATACGCTGGCCCGGTATTCGAGATAGAGATACAGTAGTCCTATCGCGGTGCCTGCTATTTCGAGATATTCCATACGTCGGACAGCTTATGAGGTGGCAAGTTTTCTTGCGGTGCAAAGGTACAACAAATATCAAAGGAAAAATCATAGGGAAAACAGTATGAAAAATCAGAGATTGGCGGTTTGCGCGCCATTCAATTCTGTTAATAGGGATTAACTAAAATAATATGCAAGGAGATTAAATAATGGATAAATCGTGGCTAAAACTGTGTATTTTGTTATCTTTGTAGAGCAAAAAGTAGTTTCTATAGGTATTTAGATGGTAAAGAAAGATTCGTGCAATAATAATTGCAATAATAATATCCGCAATATACTTCCTTCGGTCGGAGTGGCCTGTATACCCCTCGTGCTGCTGATAGTGGTGTTGATAGGAGTGGTAGCGGTCAGCGGTGCCGCTACGGTGCAGGACCAAGCGCCGATGATTCTTCTGTTGGCGGCTGTTGCGGCTGTGACGGTGTCGGTCATTGCGACCCCTGAGCGTTCCCCCCTGCTCATGGTCAAGGGTGTGTGTCGCAGTGCGCGGCAGGTGCTTCCGACGGTGCCGATTCTGTTGCTGATAGGCAGTCTGTCGGCTACGTGGATGCTCAGCGGTGTGGTTCCGGCTATGATTGATGCAGGTGTGGGGCTGATGCGCCCACAGTTGTTCTTGCCCCTTACATGTCTGCTTTGCGCGGTGGCATCGGTAATCACAGGTAGCTCATGGACCACCATCGCCACCCTCGGCGTGGGATTCATGGGTATAGGCAGTGTTATGGGCTACAGTCCTGGATGGATGGCCGGAGCTATTATATCCGGTGCGTATTTCGGCGATAAGGTGTCGCCGCTGAGTGACACTACCGTGCTGGCGGCGTCAAGTTGCGGCGTACCTCTGATGAATCATATCAGTAATCTCATGTGGACCTCGCTCCCTGCTCTCGGCGTGGCGTTGATCGTGTTTGGCGTGGCTGGCTTCGCTCAGCCCGTTGCCGACGGTGCCCATAGCGCGGAGATGGTGGCGGCTTTGCGTACGGCCTTTAACTTCTCCCCTTGGTTGGTGTCCATCCCTGTGTTGACGGCCGTGATGATTGTGCTTCGCTGCCCCACTGTGTGGGTGCTTGCCGCCGGCAGTGTGTCAGGATTGTTGGGTATGCTGGTGTTTCAGCCGCAGATTGTTTCGGAGCTTGGTGGCCACGGGCTCCTTGCAGCCCTGCGGGTGGTATTTCTTAACACATCGCTCCCGACCGGCAATGAACTTCTTGACTCCCTGGTGTCTACCGGAGGCATGGAGGGTATGTTTCCTACGATTATGCTTGTGCTCTCGGCTATGGTTTTCGGTGGTGTACTGATAGGGACGGGTATGCTTGAGTCAATCACTTCGTGGGTCACGCGCCGTCTGAGTTCGTCGCGCTCGCTCGTTGCGGCGACATGTGGCAGCGGTCTGTTCTTCAACTCTGTAACCGGTGACCAATATCTGTCGCTTATTATCGGTGGCAATGTGTTTCGTCAGGCATACGAGGATAATCAGGTGTGTCCTACGGCCCTGAGTCGTACTCTGGAGGATTCGGTGTCCGTTACCTCGGTGCTCATCCCGTGGAATTCGTGCGGCGTCACTCAGTCGACCGTACTCGGAGTGGCCACATTGAGCTATCTGCCCTACTGTGTGTTCAATCTGTGCAGCCCGCTCCTGACGTTGCTGCTGGCCTTCGCGGGATGGAAGGTCAAGAGTCTTCGCCGCGAGGTGACTTGTCGTGTCGCTCCCGAGCCTGTTCGCGTCGCTTCAAACTGAAGTGTACTCCCGCAATCGCCGCCAGAGTCAGCCCTATGATTGAGAAATAGTACAGATAGTGGCCCTGTGCGAGTTCGCCACGACCAATATAGCTCATTACCGCAAGGTAGATGATGAGAATTACGGGAATCACCGTTGAGCGCTTCAGGCGCACGGTGGTTCCTTTGTTTTTACGGTCGGGAGGGGTCATGGGAAGTTGCGGCTCAGAAGTTATTAGTAAGTGGTAAAGGGTATCAGGCGTTCTGTTCGGACTCTTCGGGTACGTAGCGATAGGGCGAGTCCTCGGGGTGAAACTCACCTGAGCGCAGGCGGTTGTAGATGCGCAGGCAAGCCCAGGCATCCATCGAGGCATAAATCTGTTGCCCTTCGGTGAGTACCGGGGCCTCCCAGTTGCTCAGGCGCTGGCTCTTGGAGATACGTTGATTGAAGATAATGCCGTAAATCTTCGACAGGGCCATGTCGCGTATGGCATACTCCTTGACGAACTGCTGAAGGTCAACGAAACCGTCGGGTGTGAACTCCGAGTTGCGATGCAGCACGTTGAAGTCATCCTTAAGTGAAAGGCCTATCTTTACTACGTCAGCATTCTCTATGAACTGACGTATGGCGGGGGTAAACCCCAACTTATTGATGCGGAACAGGAAGCAGTGGTCTTGTGTGGATACCTGTATGAGTGACACATTATTTACCATTCCCTTGCGGAACGAGGGGCGGGTTTCGGTATCGAAGCCTACGATATTATGTCGGCTGAGTCGGGCAAATGCCTCTTCCTCCTGGTCAGGAGTCTCCACGACGGTAATTTCTCCCGGAAACATAGCCACGGGCAGTTCCTTAAGTTGCTCTTTAGTTATGGAAAGCTGATAGGGTAAATCCATGAGTATATCTGGGACTAACTTTTGTTGAAGGCTCCGCACGAAGATGACGGTGTCGGAAATCCGCTACAAAGTTACGCAATTCTCCCCATAGTTGCTATGGTAAAACCTCGGTGCGTGATAAAGTGATTCTTGGGCGAAGTTATGAATGTTAAGCAAAGAGGGCGTAAGGGAGGCCTGTGAGCACTTACAGGGAGTGAAAAATGATGGCTGAGGGTTGGTAATTGGGAAAATACTTTACAAAGTGCCATGTATTACAAATGTAACATTAAGCATCTGGTGCACCGGCGGATTCGCTGAATTCATTGGTTGTGAATGCTGTGGATTTTAGT
>CAZNBC010000158.1:0-4123 GCA_964571125.1 uncultured Bacteroides sp. | reverse complement strand
TACATGAGAGCCAAATATGTAATCGAAGAAAAGGAACGTGTACTTGACGTATGCGACGCCCTCAACCGTGGCGACCTCGAAACCGTAGGTGACCGCATGTACAAGACCCACGAAGGTCTGTCGAAGCTCTACGAAGTGAGCTGCGAGGAGCTTGACTTCCTCAACGACATAGCCAAGGAGTGTGGCGTGACCGGCTCACGCATCATGGGCGGCGGCTTCGGCGGATGTACCGTAAACCTCGTGCGCGATGACAAATATGACCACTTCATCGAAACAGCTATCAGCCGTTTCAAAGAGCGCTATGGCCATGAGCCCAAGATATACCCCATAGTGGTATCAGACGGCGCACGTCGCTATCAGGAATGAACAAACGCCAACAGAGACTGGATGCCATATCCGACATCCTGATCAACCATACTGTCGGAAGTCAGGAAGAGCTTTTAGCTCCTCTTGCCTCCCGACATATTTTTGTCACTCAGGCGACCCTGTCGCGCGACCTAAAATCACTGCGCTCAACCAAAGTGTCGACCCAGAGAGGCGGCTACCGGTATGTGTCCTCCTCAGGGCCTGAGGAGAAACCGCGTGAGACCGACAGCCACGAGGCACAACAGCGCAACAAGTATGTCAACTCGCTGTCGCGTGCCGGTAACCTCATCATAATAAAGACACGCAACGGACATGCGGGCAGCATAGCCTCGGACCTCGACATCTCAGGTTCACCGCTGATAGTGGGTACCGTGGCCGGTGCCGACACCGTGTTCGCCGCCATGAGCGACAATGCTCCGCTTAAAGAGGTCTACGACCTGCTGAGCACCATACTCCCCGACCATATCATAAAGGGGGCAAGCCGATATTTCGATATACCATCACAGGAGGAATCCTGACGGACTTATTTCTCAAGTAACCACAATCTCCATTCATAATATTCACAACATGATAAGAGCCGGTATAATAGGCGGACTGCATCCCGCAGCGGGACATCTGATACGACTCCTCATTCACCATCCCGATGTGGAGCTCATGTGGGTCTGCGCACCCGAAGCCGAGGGACATCTGCTGAGTTCAGCTCATCGCGGACTCATCGGGGAAAGCTATATGCGATTCTGTTCACAGCCCGACATGGAACAGGCCGACGTCATATTCCTGTGTCACACCGATGACGGAGAATCAGCCGATTTCCTGCATACTTACGATGTACCTCAGGAAATGAGAATCATAGACCTGTCACCCGATTTCCGATTTGAACCGCAGGAGGGAGAACTGCCCGAGCAATGGATTTATGCCCTTGCCGAACTCAACCGCAAGCCTCTGGTAAGAGGCGCACGCAAGGCATCAATGCCCGGCAGCATGGCAGCCGCAGTGCTGTTAGGACTTCTTCCCATGGCCAAGAATCTGCTTCTAAACTCCCCGATACATGCCAGCGTGCTCGTGCCCTCAAGCGAGGATATGCCCCCGGCCTATCCCGTGGCATTCCTTGACCATGATCAGGTAGATGAGATAAAGCACGCCCTGCGTCAGCTCCAGAGCAGTTTCAACAGCCCCGTAGAGATGATAGCCACTGCCGCCGGATGGCAGCGCGGCATTGTAGCTACGATGTACTTCGATACCACTGTCGCGCTTGACAACATCCGTGACCTGTACGATGAATTCTACGAAGACCACAGTTTTACATTCATCAGCGAGTCACTGCCCGATCTGCGTGAAGTAACCGGAAGCAACCGCTGCGTGATTTATCTCGAAAAGGTGAATGACAAACTGGTGGTAACCACCGTCATAGATGATGTCTACAAGGGTTCGGCAGGAGCGGCAATGCATGTGATGAATCTGCTCTTCGGCCTTCAGGAGCGCGTAGGCCTGTAAGGCTTACCGTCTCTCATAAGTCATGAAACGGTAACGCAGGCCCGTACGCTCATCCGTAACCCACTCGCCCGTATCAACCGCCTTAAACTCCGGCGGAAGAGCGGGGAAAAAGGTATCGGCATCATTGACGGATGCGTCAATCTCGGTAATATACACCCTGTCGGTCAGCGGTAATGCCTGACGATATATCTCGCCACCACCTATGATCATAGCCTCAGGCTGATCGGAAACCATACTCAAAGCTTCATCAAGTGACCCGGCTGTGTCAGCTCCCGGATGGGAATAAGCGGCATTGCGGGTCACTATTATATTATGACGTCCCGGCAGAGGTCCGCCCGGAAGTGACTCGAAGGTCTTGCGTCCCATGATGACGGGTTTGCCGAGAGTCACTTGCTTGAAATGACGCAAGTCGGGACTAAGATGAAACGGAAGGTCACCCTTGACGCCTATGGCTCCGTCATGGGCCGTGGCAACTATAATTGATATCATTATTGTATAGCTGTAGATTATTATACTGCCACGACTCCGGCTATGTGGGGATGCGGGTCATAGTCCGAAAGGGTAAAATCCTCGTACTTGAAGTCGAAAATATCCTTAACGTCGGGATTAAGCGTCATCACCGGCAGAGGACGTGGATCACGGGTAAGCTGCAGTGCCACCTGTTCCATGTGGTTGTGGTAGATATGGGTGTCGCCGAGGGTATGGATAAACTCACCGGGCTTAAGTCCGGTAACCTGCGCCATCATCATCAGAAGCAGGGCGTAGGATGCGATGTTGAAGGGCACTCCAAGGAAGCAGTCGGCACTGCGCTGATAGAGCTGGAGGCTCAGGCGTCCGTCGGCCACATAAAACTGAAACAGGGCATGGCATGGAGGAAGTGCCATGGAGGGTATGTCGGCCACATTCCAGGCGCTGACGATAATTCGTCTCGAATCGGGATTGTTGCGTATGGTCTCCACCGCTTCACGTATCTGATCGATGGTTCCACCCTTTCCGTCGGGCCATGACCTCCACTGATAGCCGTAGACGTGGCCAAGGTCGCCGTTTTCATCGGCCCACTCATTCCATATACGCACGCCGTTCTGCTGTAGATAGCGCACGTTCGTGTCGCCCGAGAGGAACCACAGCAGTTCGTGTATGATGGACTTCAGATGAAGCTTTTTGGTAGTAAGAAGGGGGAATCCCTCGGATAGGTCGAAGCGCATCTGATGGCCGAAGACACTGCGTGTGCCGGTGCCGGTGCGGTCGGAGCGGTCGGTACCCTCGTTTACTATTCTGCGAAGAAGGTCAAGATATTGTTTCATTGTCGGATGTCATGGTTAATGATGTGGTCTGCTGCATCATGGGGATGGACAGTTGTTTGCGGCGCGAGGTGTAATGGATGGCGTCGTTGGGGCATACGTTTATGCAGTTGAAACAGTTGACACACCTTGAGCCGTCGACGACATGGTCGGTGAGATTGATACATGCGCTCTTGCATACGTGCTCGCAGCGGCGACATTGGATACATTTATCGGTGTCTATATCAATCTGAAATACAGCGTAGTTCGATACGAAGCTCAGCAGGCTTCCCGCAGGACAGAGGGTGTTGCAGAAAGTGCGGCCGTTGCGTGCCGCAAGTATCCCTATGCCTATCAGGGTTATGATGGCGATTACGGCGCCGAGTGCCGAAGCCACGCCAACGGTAACCGGAGGGGTATGCCAGAGCGATGTCAGTGAGCCAAGTTCCGAGACGGCATTGACACCCTCGCCAACGACCGGGCGCAGGCAGTTGACCGCAATACGCTCATAGGCAGACCAGGGCGACAACAGCGAGGGAATGTAGAGTAGCCAACCGCTCATTAGGCAACCCAATACTATCAGCAGCGAACCATAGCGCCACTTGTTCAGAGGGGGCGAATAGTGGTAGTCTTTTGAAGGGTCATGGCGTCCGCAGCGGCGCGCATGTGCTATAATATCCTGCATGGTCCCTAACGGACACACACTCGAGCAGTAAATCCTGCCGAAAAGAAGCGTCACCACGAGCCATACCACAAACACCGTGAGCGACAGCGTCAGAGTGGCCGGAATGAGCTGTATACTTTCCATCCACGCGGCCACACGCGGCCATAACATGCCGTAACATGCCAGCCCCGAGGTGGCGGCGGCGAAAGCCAGTACCGACACCACGATGCGTACGTAGCGTAACATGCGGTTGATAAGCATAAAACTAACTCAAATAACGCCGCCGGCCTTTAGCCGAAGCAGCCAATGATGATTAGGA
>CAZNBC010000157.1:0-4130 GCA_964571125.1 uncultured Bacteroides sp. | reverse complement strand
TATCCATGAGTTATCTTTGCCTTTCCGGTCGGTTCTTCATGTCCCTGAGTGTGCATGATTGACGCGCACTCCTCTCTCAACTGCATACCCGCCGCAGAGTGAATGGCGTTGTCGATACATCTGTGAAGAGGAATAAAGCATCCGAGTAGTTGCGAATTGGCGGCATTGACTATAGCATCAACTCTAAGACGTGTTATATCTCCCTGCCAAAGCCTGAGTTTGGGATAAAGCGGTGACGGTGGAATTGTGTCAAGCGTTACCACTCCCCTTTCGTCTCTCTGCTGCGACAGCTCTTCATCCTGTAGTGTCACCACCTCTTTGGACAAAGGCGAAGGCATGCGTATATTCATCAAGGCTCTAAGCAGATTGCGCTTATCCTCTATTGCCTCAGGTATAGAGATGCATACATGGTCAGAGCGCTCCCGTAGAAGCGCTCCAATCAGTGTACCAAGTCTTTCTTTTTCAGACGTCATAAGGAACAATTAGTAACCGATGGTAAAACGTTCCTTATGGTGAGCGGGGGCGGCAAGTTCATCAACCATTGCCTTGGCATAGTCCTCAACAGAGATGAAGCTGTTGCCGTCCTTATCAAAAATCATGTCATCCTTGCCGAGACGATAGACACCTGTACGCTTGCCGGGGCCTTTGGCACCCATATCACCAAGGTTGCCTGCGGGTGAGAAGAATATCCAGTCAATATCGTTCTCGTTCATCAGGGTGTTGAGATAGAACTCACCAAGCGACTTAACACCTGGAACCCATGCTTCGGGCAGTGTGCCGGTATCAATCAGTCGTACTCCTGGCTTAACAAACAGTGTACCCGCGCCACCTACGATAAGCAGTCTTTTGACACCAGCTCTTTTGGCAGCCTCAAGAATCTTGGGATAGTTGGTAAGAGTTTCCTCGTATATATTGGGATTAGCCCAACCGGGATTGTAAGCGCTGATGACGCTTTCATAGCCGCGCAAATCGTTTTCGAGGGCCTTTTCATCGGCAACATCAACTTTCTTGACAGTGAGAGCGGGAGTATCCACCTTCACTCTTTCAGGGTTGTTCACCAAGGCTTCTACCTGATAACCACGGTCCAGAAGTTCTTTGAGAATTGCGGAACCGACAAATCCGCTTGCACCTATAAGTGCTACTTTCTTATTATCCATAATAGTAGGTATTATTAAACTTTCATTTACTTTAATTACCATAAAAGTAGCTGATTTGTTTGTGCCTGAACCCAACTGACATTACTTTAACCTTACTTACCTTGATGTTAGTAATGTTGATTATCAAATGACTTTCCGGATAGGACAAAAGTTGATGTTAACACGATTTAACATGGTGAAATTCACTTGTTGTGCACCTAAAGATAATTTCTTACCTTTGTTCAGTAATACTGATAATCACTATTTTATGGAACGCCATTTCAATAAAAACGAGTTATATCCCGACTGCCCTATACGCAATATACTCAATCGTATCAGTGATAAATGGACTCTGCTTGTGCTCTATACCCTGAATGGTCATGAGTCTCTAAGATTTAAGGACATCTCGGCCGAATTGCAGGATATCTCGCACAAAATGCTTGTGCTTACTCTCCGTACTCTTGAAACAGACGGTTTTGTGGAACGACAGGTGTTTGCCGAGGTCCCTGCACGGGTAGAATATCGTCTAACGGAAAGGTCGCGTTCACTGTTCCCTATCATCAACCAGCTTATCCAATGGGCTAAAGACCACATGGATGAAATACTCCTTGACCGCACAAAGGCCCTGAGCAAAAGGAAGTAAGGTTCCGTTACTTCCGGCGGTACTTCTTGGGAGTGAGGCCGGTGACGCGGTGAAAGTATTTGGTAAAGGTCGGAGCGTCGGGGAAGTTAAGCGCTGAGGCGATATCCTTAATGCTGTTGTTCACGTCGCTGAGCATTGACTTAGCCTCACCTATCACGACGGTCTCTATCCAGTCCGAAGGGCTTGCACCCGAGAGTTGCCGTATTATCGTGGAGAAGTATTTCAGGCTAACACCCGAACGCATAGCGTAGAAACGTACATTCCTGTGCTCGCGGAAGTTAGTGTAGAGCGCCAGCATGAACTGCTGGAAAATGATGTTACGGTGGGTGTAGCCCTTCACTTCCATCGGCAAATACGTGAAATATATCTTCAGCACCTGCGCTATAATCAACCGACACTGCAGTTCAATGATGTCCTGCTGCATAAGGTTGAGCGCGTTGTTCTCGATGCCTGAGGTGACTTTCGAATAGTCCTTTTCGTAGTCGTTAAACAAAGTCATAAGCCGTTGGAAGTCCTTTTCGGGAACTTCGACAAGAGGATGATTCTGAATGGCGCTGAGATTGTCAGTGTTAATCCGGCGATTGATCATCCTCGGCATATCCTCAATCTGCAGATAGCCGAACATAATGTCAGCCGGCTGGCTGACACTTACAACCTCTATATCGACAAACGGCATACAGGCAAACACACAGCGGGAGGTGACGTGATACTCCACATTGAGAATCCTGATGTGCAAATCGCCCTCCGTGCAGACGGCGCACGCGCATCGTCTTGTCATGTCGAACACACGTCCCGTGTCATTCTCAGGGTCAAGATGTACCGTCAGTAGATTTAATGGAGCTTCCATTTCGGTCTGTCAATTTGTGTTGGGCTATTTCCGAAAGTACAAAATAAGCTGTTTTGGACGGAATACGCAACTGAAATGGTGAGGTAATCGAACCTATTGACAATTTTTCCCAAACATCAGACATTTATGCAGTAGTCAACAGCATGTAACTTTGCAGTTTTAAAATCAACTGTAATATTCAGGCTATGAACTACCAAATGTCATACAGGGCAATTCCCCTGACCTTATTACTGGCAGTACTCTCTGCGTGCGGACATGATTCAACTGAACAGAAGAGCGGTCCGACGGCAGTTAGAGTTAAGACAATGACCGTGTCCAACAACAATTTCGGTGATAACTTCTCTTACTCAGGCACTGTAGAAGAGGGAAGCGGCACCGTGGTGAGCTTCTCGGCCGCCGGCACAATCAAAACGCTTTCCGTGTCCGAGGGGGACAGAGTCAGCAAAGGTCAGCTGATAGGCTCCCTTGACGAAGGGTCGCTGCGTAGCGCCTATGAGATAGCCCAGGCTACATTGAATCAGGCCAAGGACGCTTATGACAGGATGAAGATACTCCACGACTCCAATTCGCTTCCCGACATAAAGTGGGTGGACGTGCAGAGCAAATTAAGTCAGGCTGAAAATGCCGCCGAGATTGCCCGCATCGCCCTAAATGATGCCAAGTTATATTCTCCCGTTTCGGGTGTTGTCTCTGAAAAGATGGTATCCGTAGGTCAGAATGTGGCTCCCGGAGTCCCCGTAGTCAAGATAGTGGACATACGCACCGTGAAGGTTGCCATCTCGATACCTGAAAACGAGATTGGCAAATTCTCCAACGGCACTACTGCAAATATCACCACACACGCTACGTCAGATGCGGTATATTCGGGTAAACTCATTGAAAAAGGCGTCACCGCCAATCCACTCTCGCGTTCGTACGTGGTGAAATACCTTGTCAACAATCCCGACGGCTCTTTGCTCCCCGGCATGATATGTGATGTCGAAGTTGACAACGCCTCCGCCACCGAGGGAGTTGTGCTGCCTACATCGGCAGTATTGTTATCGGCTGACAACACTCAGTTCGTGTGGCTTGACTCGGCCGGAGTTGCCAAAAGGCGTGTGGTACAGCCCGGGGCAATGCTCCCCGAGGGAATCATGATTAAGTCAGGATTGTCCGACGGCGACAATGTGATTATCGCCGGAACAGAAAAGGTGTCACAGGGTACCCCCGTCACAAACATTAAATAACGGAGCTCTATGGATTCTTCAAATAACAATATCTCTTCCAAAAAGAGCATTGAGGGAGGGTTGCTGTCCAAGCTCCCGCCCGTCAAAAACTCCCCGCTCGTGACGTGGGGTGTGAAGTATGCCAATGTAGTGGTGTTGATGGTGTGCATGCTCGTCATCTTCGGCGTATATGCACTCCAGACGATGAACAAGAACGAGTTCCCCAACTTCACTATCCGTGAAGGGGTCGTCGTCGCTGTATATCCAGGCGCCACCTCCCTCGAGATGGAGCAACAGGT
>CAZNBC010000156.1:0-4156 GCA_964571125.1 uncultured Bacteroides sp. | reverse complement strand
CAAGGAACGACGTGAGAGGGCTATACGCGCTCTTGAGGCTGTAGGACTGAAAGAACGACTCTACCACAAAAGCAATCAGATGTCGGGCGGCCAGCAACAGCGTGTGGCCATAGCGCGTGCTCTGGTCAATGATCCGGTGATAATCCTGGCGGATGAAGCCACCGGTAATCTTGATACGCGCACCTCGTTCAGCATCCTGATGCTCTTTCAGGAACTGCACGCACGTGGCCGTACCATCATCTTCGTGACCCACAATCCCGAACTTGCCGACTACTCATCACGCAACATAGTGCTCCGCGATGGCAAAGTCGTGGCCGACGAATACAATCCCACTCCCCTGTCGGCCCGTGAAGCCTACGAGGCATTACCCACCGATAACGATTGACGACCATGAACATAGCAAATCTCCTTAAGATAGCAATCAAGGCGCTATACAACAATAAATTGAGATGCTTCCTCACCATGCTCGGCATCATCATCGGTGTGGCATCGGTCATCACCATGCTTGCCATAGGTCAGGGCTCGAAGAACAGTATCAAGGCCCAGATATCGGAAATGGGCTCGAATATGATAATGATTCATCCCGGCTCCATGCAGCGTGGTGGCGTGCGGCAAAGTTCCGATGACAACCAGACACTCGAAGTCGCCGACTACGAAGCCTTGCAGCAGCTCCCGGGCATAGCCGCCATCTCACCTATGGTGAGCACCGGCGGACAACTTGTGATAGGCAACAACAACTATCCCTCAAGTGTGCAGGGTATCACCCCGGAGTATCTTGACATACGCAAACTCAAAGTCAAGTCAGGCACTATGTTTGACGAGCATGACATCAAGTCCGCGGCCAAGGTGTGTGTCCTCGGTAAAACCGTGATAGACAATCTCTTCCCCTCCGGCGATGACCCGGTAGGCAAGGTAGTACGTTTCGGGAGTATTCCCCTGACCGTTATCGGGGTGCTGGAGTCGAAGGGTACGAACTCTATGGGACAGGACCAGGATGACATTGTGCTCGCCCCCTACACTACTGTAATGAAACGTATGCTTGCCATCGACTATCTGCAGGGCATCTTCGCCAGCGCAACCGACGAGGACATGACCGAGGATGTGATTGACGAGATAACGGGAACCCTGCGCCTGCGCCACAAGCTCAAGGACGGAGCCGAAGATGACTTCACCATACGCTCGCAGCAGGAGTTGAGCGAAATGATGAACTCAACAAGCGACATGATGACCGTGCTTTTAGCCTGCATAGCGGGTATATCCCTGCTCGTAGGCGGTATCGGCATTATGAATATCATGTACGTATCCGTCACCGAGCGTACCCGCGAAATCGGTCTGCGCATGTCAATCGGTGCACGAAGCATCGACATCCTCTCGCAATTCCTCATCGAAGCCGTCATCATCAGCGTGACAGGCGGTATCATCGGTATGGTGGTAGGAGTTGTGGCATCGTGGCTTGTCAAGGTCATTGCCAACTGGCCCATATACATACAGCTCTATTCCGTAGTGCTCTCCTTTGCGGTATGTACGGTCACGGGAGTATTCTTCGGCTGGTATCCGGCACGTAAGGCCTCCAATCTTGACCCGATCGAGGCACTGAGATACGAGTGATGACCGGACGATTCATAAGGTATTAATAGCTGTAAAGATATAGAGAAATGAGATTTTATGCTCGCGGAGTTAGGGTTATGGCGGATTAGGGATAGATATAGATAATGTTTCTGTAGGGAGGCGAGTCAGAATATGGCCCGCCTCCCAATTTGTTATCAGGCCACGTGGTTTCAGATTATTTTGATGAAAGTATTGGAGATTACCGAACAAAAGGTTAACTTCGCATTATCCACTGTCACCACTCTCCGGCTCTGTTAGTCACCCCACATGATAGACTCCTATGATAGACAGATTCATTGACTACCTGCGATACGAGCGTTCTCTGTCGGCCAATTCAATAGCGGCATACAGGACTGACTTACTGCAAATGCGCGACTTCATATGTCAAGGCGATAATGGCGAGTTTGCTCCTGAGAAGATTACGCGCAACGACCTGCGCAGATGGATTCTATCTCTGTCGTCAGCCGGCATTGCCCCGCGCTCACTGCGACGCAAGGTCCAGAGCCTGCGGTCATTCTACCGATATCTCATGCAGCATCACGGCCTTGTCGACAATCCCGCCCAAGACCTTCAGCTCGCCAAACTCCCCAAGTTGCTGCCGTCAAACATTCAGCCCTCCGAGACGAAAGTGATGCTCAACGATATGGTGGATGAGGCTATGGGTGATGACGACCCCTTACGGGTAAGGAACTCACTGATAGTCACGATGCTCTACACTACAGGACTCAGAAGTCAGGAAATAGTGGATTTGAAGGATGTGAATGTCGATACCGCACGTTGTGAACTAAAGGTCAGGGGTAAGCGTAATAAAGAAAGAATAGTTCCTTTCGGAACAGAGCTTAAAGAGATGATAGAGCACTACCGTACACTACGCGACAGAGACCTTACGGGCACAGCGCCCGACACATTCTTCGTGCGCTCAAACGGCGAACCGATTTACCGTCGCCTGGTGTACAAAGTGGTCCACGAGACTCTCAGCTCATATTCCATACACGCCGGGAAACTGAGTCCGCACGTACTGCGCCACTCATTTGCCACCGACATGCTCAACGATGGAGCCGACCTCGTGGCGGTGCAGCATCTGCTCGGCCATGAATCACTCGCTACTACTCAGGTTTATACACACATAACCTACCGTGAACTTAAACAAAACTATCAACTCGCACACCCACGTGCACTAAAAAAAGGAGGACACCATGGAAGTTAGAATTCAAGCCATCCACTTCGACATCTCTGAAAAACTCACTGAGTTCATCAATAAAAAGGCCGAACGTCTTTCACGCCACTACACCACAGTAACCGCTCTTGACGCTATTCTCAAGGTTATCAAGCCCGAGACAAGCCTGAATAAGGAGGTTGTTATCAAGGTCACCGTACCCGGACAGCCCGAACAGGCCGCCACAAAGATAGCCGACAGCTTCGAGGAAGCCGTTGACCTCGCACTCGAAGCCCTTGAGCGCCAGCTTGAAAAGATTAAGGCAAAGAAATAATCCATCCGGCCCATTATACCGGGATAGTCTAACGGCGATGTGTCAGAATCGAAGTGACACATCGCCGTTCTCAATACCCTGTCGGGGGATGATTTCACAATACATACGTCAGCATCAGATGTGCTCCGATTTGTTTGCTCTCCACTATGGGATATATCGTTGTCGTACGTCCTTCACGAATCTTCATATCCATGTAATTCGTAGTACGCCAATAAAAATCCGTTCCTGCCGACAGATACAGACGCTGAATCAGACGATACCTCAACGTGGCTTCAAGGTGATTGAAGGTGGAGGTAGAACGGTCGCCCTGGATATTCACCGGCTTTCCCTCAGAGGTTATAGTGCAATCTGCGTCAGAGCCATAGCCTTTCCACGTGTATATCCTGTAGAACTGATTGGCAACGCCTAACGTCAGCTTGTTTCTGAACAGTGACGCACTTACTCCGGCCTTTAAAGAGAATCCGGAGCCCCAGTTGTAATTACGGTTGTAGTCCCTGTAGTAGTCGGTCAGGATGCCCGCAAGAAGCAAGCCGTTGGCATGGACATAGCCATCAAGGACAAAATCGGGAGACGGGATATACCGGGCCATACCCCCTGCACCGACTGAAGCGGGTGCACCAAGTTTATAAGGTACGACACACGGGAACAATCGACTGCGGTTAGGTTCGCGCTTCTTTATCGTGTCAGAGTCAAAGAAATCGAAATGCTGATACATACCGATGGAAGCCTTTAATCCACTTTTGTCAACAATCTCCTTGGATAACAGACGGCCTACGATTTCAACCCGGCTCAAAAGTGGCTGCGTCTTGATGCCCTGAACTTCCATTAAGAATGAAAAATAGTCGTATGGGGCCTTTGTCTCTTCGGCAAACCTGTCACCGTATTCGACATTGATTTCCGCCGCGACACCCGCTCGGGTACCCTCATCGTTGTCCCAAAGAGTAAGCAATCTTCCTCCTAATGACATCTCCAGACTTAGCGGAGGAATACCGAATCGTCGGCCTGAGGTCGCTCGCCGCTTCCAGGCATCTCCGGTTATTATTCGTGTCAGTCCGCGC
>CAZNBC010000155.1:0-4162 GCA_964571125.1 uncultured Bacteroides sp. | reverse complement strand
AGTCGGGGCAGTTGTCGGGATGGTAGGGTATCATGGATTCAGCTCCGACAACTATGGGAGCTGCGTCGCCACCGATGTTGCCCACACGTACGGTCTCGGCGCGGGCGGGGCGTATGGTGTCGTATCCGTCGGTCAGTTCGTATTCGATAGGGGGTGCGGCGGCAATGTCGGCTACGTGGTCCACCAACATGCGGGCCACGGGTATCTCGGCTTCGGGAGCCTCGCTGAGTGACACTCTTATGGTATCGCCGAGCCCCTCTGAGAGCAGTGTGCCTATGCCGATGGCCGACTTCACGCGTCCGTCCTCGCCGTCGCCGGCCTCGGTAACGCCGAGATGGAGGGGATAGGCCATCCCTTCCTTTTCCATGGCTTGGGCAAGCAGGCGAACTGTAGTCACCATTACCCTCACATTCGAGGCCTTGATGCTGATGACCACGCGGTGGAAGTCATGTTCGCGGCATACGCGCAGAAACTCCATGGCACTCTCTACCATGCCTTCGGGGGTGTCGCCATAACGGCTCATGATGCGGTCGGAGAGGGAGCCGTGGTTCACACCGATGCGAATGGCTGTGCCGTTGGCCTTGCAGAGGTCAAGGAAGGGCACCAAGGTCTCTGAGATTTTCCGTATCTCGCGCTCATATTCCTCGTCGGTTAAGTCTATCTTTGTGAATGTGCGCCCCGGGTCAACGAAGTTGCCTGGATTGATGCGCACTTTGTCGGCATTTCCGGTGGCGGCAAAGGCTGCCTTGGGGTTGAAGTGTATGTCGGCTACAAGCGGGGTCATGATGCCACGCTCACGAAGTTGCGAGCGTATCACCCCTATATTGTCGGCTTCGCGCACCCCCTGGGCGGTAAGGCGCACATATTCTCCACCGGCTTCGGCAATGCGGGCGGCCTGTTCCACCGACGCAGCGGTGTCCATGGTCGATGTGTTGGTCATTGATTGCACCCTTATGGGGTTGTTGCCTCCCAGGGGCACTCCTGCGACATCAACCTCCACGGTGGGACGGCGCTTATATCCGACTCTCTTCATAGCGATAATGGGAATACTGAATTCGGGCGGTTAAGCAGTGTTTGCTTAAGATGCCTTACAATCAGTTGGTTTTGAACTTGAATTTAACTTCCTTGAGTTGTTCGTTGGCCTTGACAATCTTGTCGGCGAGGCCCTGACGGTACACGGCGTAGCGCTGAGCCACGTTGCTGTCGGTGAGGGCTATGATCTGTGTGGCGAGCACACCGGCGTTCATTCCGGCATCGATACCGACGGTAGCGACTGCCACGCCCGGAGGCATCTGCACGATGGACAGGAGGGCGTCGCGGCCGTCAAGCGTGGATGAAATGGGGAGGCCTATTACGGGCACAGGGGTCATTGCGGCTATGACTCCGGGAAGGGCGGCGGCCATGCCTGCGGCGGCTATGATAACCCTGATGCCTCGACCGGCGGCGTTCACGGCAAATTCCTCGACCTGAGCGGGGGTACGGTGAGCCGACAAGGCGTTGATTTCAAAGGGTATCTCCATGGAGTCCAGAAACTTGGCTGTCTTCTCCAGTATAGGCAGATCGGATGTGCTGCCCATTATAATGCTAACTAATGGTTTCATATCAGACTTTGTGAGTGATAAGACTGCAAAATTAGCGAAAAAAGCAGGTATGTGAAAGCCGTAGAGGGAGAATTCCCGTTAAAGGAATCTTGCAGAAACGACTTCAGGGCTGAGTGATGCCGAATACGCCGATGTCAACCGATTCGTTGCGGTCGGTGAGGTAGGTATGGGGGCGGGGCTTGTATGCGTCCGATACAAGTGAGCGTGTGGTGTCGGCGGCCTCGGTTCTGAGTCCGGCAAGTGCCATAGCGGTGGGGAATAGCGATGCGGAGGAAGACACCTGCTTGTCGACATGGCTCTGTGCCGCTTCGTAAAGGTCGGGATGTTGCTCGCGCAGCTGAGGCGACATCCATATCAGCAGGGGCACGTGAAGCTGCCAATACGAGGGTGTGGGCGAGGCGTGGAGGAACAGATGGCGGTCATCGTCATAGATGTCCTCACCGTGGTCGGAGGTATAGAGCATGGCCGATACTCCCTGATGATCGCCGAGCATATTTATTATTGAGGCGAGCATATGGGAGGTATAGCGTATGGTGTTGTCGTAGGCATTGATGAGCTTAGGACGCATACCGGGGGTGGCCTCGAGCGGCGAGTCGGGCGTGAAGTAGGCGAATTCCGAGGGGTAGCGGTCGTTATATTTGAAGTGCGAGCCGTAGGTGTGTACTACGATGAGCTGCTTGGTGTTGCCGAGCGCCATGACGTCGGCTATGTGGTCGGGCAGCTCCATGTCCATCGTCTCGGGGTGGGTGTCCTTGAGGAATACGCATGTGTCGGCCTCCTGGAGGAAGAAGTCGATATAAGATCCGTTGCGCTGCTGATTCGAGATGGCGGCAGTGGCGAATCCACCCTCTTTGAAGGCTGTTATCAGGCTCTTGACGTGCGACAGGGAGTCGCCGAAGGTGTGCGAGTCGACGGGTGAAAGCAGCATGGGCACACTCTTGTGGGTGGTGTTGCTCTCGCTGAGCACGTGAGGGTAGGCTACGAGTCCGTCAACATTCATCAGGTCGGGCGTGGTCGGGCGTTCATAGCCGAACAGTTGCCAGTTGTCGGCGCGTGATGTTTCTCCGATAACGATGATATAGAGTTCGGGTATGGAGTCATGGCGCTCTGTAACGGTGCCGAAGCGATAGTCGGGGGGAGTGGTCTCATATCGCAGTGTCTCGCGGGTGCGGTCTACGGCAAGCTTAAGATTGTAGCATACATTGATGGGGAAGAGGTCGTTGGTCACCTTGTATTGGGGCACCCAAAGGTATGAGGCCATGAGGCACAGCGCCCCTAAGGCGGTAAACACGCTTCCTGCCACACGTGCCCGTCGTATGAGTCGACCGGAATACCCTGACTTTTTGTAACATGCAATCCCTGCGGTGATTATGGGGGGGAGGTAGAGAATCAGCACCGAGGCTATGGCCGGCAGAAGATTGGCGAGGAGTTCCGATGCCTCAGTTACGTTGGTAGTCAGCACATTGAGGAACATATCCACGGCGATGATGGATTTGCCGAACAGATACAGAAGCACAATCTGGAACGCGCTGAAGAAAGTCCAGGGGAACAGCAGGAGCGTCGATATGAGCGGCCGACGCGAAACTGCCGCAATTAGAGTATAGATACCCAGAGGAAGTACTACTGCGGTGGCGAAGGCTAATGGCTTGAGATGTTCGGTGAACCCGAGGGCCACGCAAGGTACCGCGAGCGCCACCAGTGCCCATACGAACATGACCCTCATCCACATCTCTAATCCCTTTCCGGACTTGGCGTTGTGAGTGGAAGATTTATAATAGTTTTGTGAGTTACTTGACATATATAGGTTATGATGAATTACGCCGTCAGGCAAAACAGACGGCAAAAGTACACATTATTATTTAATTGCTGTCCAATCAGTGGAAAAGTCGGGAAGATGCGGTTAGAAGGCTTCGTTGATGCTGAAGACAAAGCCGGTGGTGCCGCGGCCTACGCCGAAGTCGAGACGTACGTTGGTGTTCTTCTTGAACTCCCAGCGGTAGCCCACGCCGACATTGGGCAGTATGTGGCTCCATCTGAGTTCGTCGGGGTGGTCAAACACTGTGGCAGCGCCGGTCCACAGCACTATGCTGTTGCGTCCGAAGAGGTGCTGACGCAGTTCGATGGTCAGGTCGGCCTCGCGCTTGTCGCGGTAACGGCCGAGATAGTAGCCGCGCATTGACTCGCTGCCGCCGAATGTGGGCAGCATACCCCAGGGTATTGAGCCGAATCCGAGTGCCGAGTGAAATTGTCCGGCGAGGATACCACCGCGCCATACCTGACGGTAGTGACACGCATTGATGTCCACCATGGCAAAGGCGTAGTCATTGCCAATCCAGCTCGGGCAGGCAACAGTGCTGAAGGCAAGCAGCCATCCGCGATGAGGGAACGTGAGGTTGTCACGGGTATCATACTGAGCCTTAAAGGCTGCCCCGAGTGTGAAGGTTTTGCTGTCTTCGCCCTCCCAGAGCTTCTCGTTGCGATCATCTCCACCGGCGCTGTAATAGTCGGTCTCGATGCCGGGACCGATGAAGAGTCCGGGAGCCACTTGCCACATGAAGTTG
>CAZNBC010000154.1:0-4185 GCA_964571125.1 uncultured Bacteroides sp. | reverse complement strand
CTGCTCTCCCAGCCGATAGCCGTGGGGTAGATGAGAATCTCAGCACCCTTGAGAGCCATCAGGCGTGCAGCTTCGGGATACCACTGGTCCCAGCACACGAGCACACCGAGACGTCCCGATGAGGTGTCGATAGGCTGAAATCCGAGGTCACCGGGTGTGAAATAAAATTTCTCATAATATGCGGGGTCATCGGGAATATGCATCTTGCGGTACTTCCCGGCTATGGTGCCGTCGCGCTCAATTACCACGGCCGTATTGTGGTACAAGCCCGGAGCACGACGTTCAAACAGCGAGGTCACTATCACCGTACCTGTCTCCTTTGCCAATGAGCAATAGAAGTCGGTCACGGACGAGGGGATGGGCACCGCCAGTGAGCAGAGGTCTACATTCTCGGTCTGGCAGAAGTAGAGCGAGTCATGCAGCTCCTGATTGACGATAAGTTGCGCACCCTCCTTGGCGAGTCTGCGTATCTTTTCGGCAATTCTGAGGCGGTTGTTTTCTATGTCGGAGGTATTGGCCTGCTGTATGAGGCCCACTTTGATGGTTTCGGTCATGAGTTCTGGAAAAAAATCCTTAAATGGGGAGTAATTCTGACGGTATCTGCATGGTGGCGCAGTGGAGCGACCCATGCTGCATCACCAGGGCGCGGCAGTCTACCGCTATCACCTCGCGCTCAAATACTGAGTGGAGTATCATGGCGGCGAGTTGGTCATTCTGAGGCTGAGCATACGAGGGCATAAGCACAGCATCGGGCGTCACGAGATAGTTGGCGTATGTTGCGGGCATCCTCAGCCCGTCTTCGTCATACACCGCATCGGGGAGCGGCAGCCATACCAGGTTATACGGGTTGCCATCGGCCGTCGTGAATCTCCTCAGTTGCTCCTCCATCTTCTTAAGTTCCTCGAAGTGCTCGTCGTCGGGATTGTTGCAGCCCGTATATATAAGCGTATCGTGGGGAGCCATGCGCACGATGGTGTCAATATGGCTGTCGGTGTCGTCACCCGCCAGCGCTCCATAGTTGAGCCAAAGGATGTGGTGTGCTCCGAGGCGTCGCCCGAGTTCATCGGCTATCTGTTCGCGGGTCATGCCCCCGTTGCGGTTGGGCGACATCAGGCAGCGGGTAGTGGTCAGTATAGTGCCGCGGCCGTCACTCTCTATCGAGCCCCCTTCGAGCACAAAGCTCAAGGCGTTCTCATACTCTCCCGTCAGGGCATGACGGCGGTTCAGACGTGAGGTCACGAGATTGTCCTTGTCAGAGGCGAATTTGAGTCCCCAGCCGTTGAACTGAAAGTCGACGGCAACCTGTGTGCCGTCACCTTGCTCCACTGTGATGGGGCCGAAGTCGCGTATCCAAGTGTCATTGGTCGGCACCTCCACATATATTATTCGGTCCTGAGGCAGAGCGCTCAGGAGCGAGCGGGGTATGGAGATGTCCGGAGCTACGACATATAACTTCTGCTTTGTTTCAAGAATAGCCTTGGAGAGGGCCACGTAGCATCGTGTAACCTCATCAAGCATATATGCCCAATCGGAATCCTTGTGGGGCCAGCTGAGCATTATCGCGCCTTCATTCTCCCACTCGGCGGGGAGACGTCGCGTCGGTTCAGGGTTAGTCATCAAAATCATTTAGTGAGTTCCACACTTCGTCCTGCGAATCCATGAATTCGTGGCAGTAGTCAAGGAAGCCGTTCTTTTCGGTCGAACCGACCTCACGGCACCACTCGCGGTAGGCCTGTTTCATTTCAGGGTCATCGTGAAGGGCCATTTTGAACTCAGATTCGGCAATATCGATGCTGTCACACTGGGTGATATAATGTTTAAAGATTGCAGTTATATCTTCCATGATCGGTTTAAGATGCCGGAAAGTGTCAACCGGCAGTACTGTGGGCAGTATTAGGTTTGTGTTAGTAATATGTGAGCGGATTACCATACGGTATCTCACTCTCCAAAAGTAGTACCAAATGCTTGGATGTGCAAGGCTTTTAGCATTATTTTATATTTGCGGGTCTATCGGCACCTCTACCGCCTTTTCAAAGTCCTTTTGGTCTTGCTTCACGTCTTGGGGCGGTTCGTTGTCATCGTTACCGCTTATTATATATTTGTCGTAGTAAGCAAGTAGCAGCGTGGTGAGGGGTAGGGCGATGATAAGTCCTATGAGTCCGAGGAGAGAGCCCCAGATGGAGAGAGACAGCAGTATAAGCGCGGGATTAAGCCCCATGGCCTTTCCCATGATTTTGGGAGTCAGGATGAGGTCCTGTATGGCCTGCACTATAGCATATACCGCCACACATTCCCAGAACACCGTCCAGAAGTCGCCGCCTCCGCTCACAGCGTAGACCAAACATAGTATGGTCGTAGGCACTATGGATATGAACTGCAGGTAGGGCACCATATTGAGCACGCCGATGAACAGCCCGAGGAACACCGCCATCGGCAGACCTACTATGAGGAACCCTATGGAGAAGAGTATCCCTACAAGAAAGGCTATCAGGGCCTGACCGCGGAAATAGTGGTTCATGGAGGTCTGTATGTCATTACCGATGCTCAACACCGTGGCACGGTACTTCGGAGGAATCATGCTGTGGAATCCGCGTCTGAGCCTGTCGTAGTCTATCATTATGAACACCACATACAGAAAGACTATGCACCAGCTGAACAGCCCCAAAAGCATGGATATACTGCCTGCGATGATGCTCCACATGGTGCTTAGGGTATCCTCGATGAGCGTGGTCCACTCCTGGGTGGTGAGCATGTCGGATATATGGTTGAAGTCCACGTATTTGCGCAGGAATTCATGAATCTGTTCGGGCAGGAAGGGTATGGTGGAGGTGGATGAGGCGTATGTGCGGAACACATGGGCCGCCTGATGCATCTCGTCCAGCAGCATCGGTATCAGGAAGTATGACGCGATGAGCACAAAGAATACTGCCTCGAAAAGGGTGACGAATATGGCCACGACGCGCCCTTTGAGGTTGAGCAACCGGCGGTTGAACTGCACGAACGGCTCCATGAGGTAAGCCAGTAGACAGGCTACGAGAAACGGCAGCAACACATTGCGCAGTGTGTTGACGAGCCATAGCGCACCTAATACGAAGAGCACTGTAATAATCAGTCGCACGACGCGGTCAAAGGTATATGGTTGGCGTGTATGCATGAATTCGAGGCTGTTTGAGTTGAAAATGAGTTACGAAGTTAATAATATAATCTGAATTTACGGCTGATTTGTCTAATTTTGCACTGTCAAATTACCAAACTCTATCACTAACTTGCTTGTAACGTATGAGTACATCCGCATCCCCCGCCGGGGGCAATCTTCAGGTGCTGCTTAAGGACAAGGCCTGGGCGCGTTGGACGGCGTTGGCCCTCCTTGCCTCGGCAATGTTCTTCGCCTACATCTTTGTCGACATTCTCTCGCCTCTTCAGGAACTTCTTCAGGATCAGCGTGGCTGGGACCCCGTGGCCTACGGTCACTATGCCGGTTCGGAGCCTTTCCTGAATGTGTTTGTGTTCTTTCTGATTTTTGCCGGTATAATTCTTGACAAGATGGGCGTGCGCTTCACCGCTATCCTGTCGGGTGCCGTCATGGTCGTGGGTGCCGCATTCAACTGGTATGCCGTGACCGACATGTTCGAGGGAAGCTCGATGGAGCGTTTCTTCAACGACTACCTCAATCTGCCCGACAAATGGTGGAACATCACTCCTTTCTATAAAGGTATGCCTGCCTCGGCCAAGCTGTCGGCCATAGGCTTCATGATATTTGGTTGCGGTGCTGAAATGGCCGGTATCACCGTGTCACGCGGCATAGTGAAGTGGTTCAAGGGCAAGGAGATGGCGCTCGCCATGGGCCTGGAAATGGCTCTTGCCCGTATGGGTGTGGCTGTCGTAATGGTCGGCTCTCCCTGGGTTGCCTCGTTCGTTCCCGTGAGCGTTTCGCGCCCCGTGGCTTTCTCGCTGCTGCTTGTCATGGTGGGCCTGATTTGCTTCATCGTCTACGGATTCATGGATAAGAAGCTTGACAGTCAGGGCGTGAAGGAGGAACTTGACGACCCCTTCAAGGTGAGCGACATAGGCCGTATACTCCGCCTGCCCGTGTTCTGGCTCGTGGCCCTGCTGTGTGTGCTCTATTATTCGGCCATCTTCCCCTTCCAGAAGTATGCCATCAATATGCTTCAGTGCAACCTTCAC
>CAZNBC010000153.1:0-4192 GCA_964571125.1 uncultured Bacteroides sp. | reverse complement strand
TGGCTAAATTTTTTTACTCGATGCAAAATATACTTGATATAAAATTGCAGCTTGACCTCATGACACAGCCTACGTTTTTTAACTATTCAGCTGAGTTACGAGCATAACGAAGGCTCATCCGGTGATTGTTACCACAGCCCTCACGGAGCACCGCAGGTGCGTGGTTGTGGTTAACCGGGTACTCTCTACGGTGGTACCCGGTTAATCACGACATCGTGCCTCCGGCACTCGGAGAGGGAAAGCGTTGCAACCGTAATTTGGCTGAATAGTCAATCTTTTCAATATAATGTGAAAACACATACAAAAAAAAGCCGTGCGTCCGACGTGGACACACGGCCTGAATTATTTACCGAAACGGGAATTAGAAGGGTATCTTGGCGGAGTGGGCGCGTGAAGCGCAGATGACGTTGACCACGTAGATACCGTGGGCACAGTTCATCGGCAGGGTCACACACTCCTCGGTAGAGGTGGCGGAGGCCACGATGCGGCCTTCGGTGTCACTTACGAGTACACGCTTAGAGGCGTCGCCGGTGCCGGGAAGACATACTGTGACGGCGTCTTCGGTAGTCGATACGGTCATACGCTCAACAGCCTCGGAAACAGTCTCTACAGCTGATGTGCCGGCGCTGAGACGATATACCTTGGTCTCGTGTGAGCGTATTTCGGGAATTTCAATCTTATTAATCGCATTGCTCATGTCAGCACGGGCCTGAAGGTCGCGTACGCAATATACTTCACCGGTCTTAAGGGCGGGGATGTCAGCGAAATCAATGGTATAGGGATGAGCCTTGGAACTCATGTTGATTACAGCCACGGCAACGTCACCGTTTTCAAGGTCCTTGAAGTAGAGCTGACACTCGTTTGCGTCCTCTCCTACATATTCAGCGGCCTGCCCCATGCGGTCCTGGTCAATGGCGATAAGTTCGGGATTGGTCATGATAGCGAGGTCATCGTCAGAGATAGACTTGCGGAGGTCGAACGAGAGGGTCAGGGGCGAGCTCCACATACACCACATGGCGAACTGCGAACGGTACTCGTCCTGAGTCATGCCGGGGGTGCCGTCTACGAGATCGTTTGAACTCTTACCTGTGCCGTGGATACCCACACACATCATGTCGGCGTCGTTGAAACGGTTGACACCGCAGTAGGGCCAGAGATGCTTCATGCCGGCCACGCTCTGCACCATACCGATACCGCCGTTCTTGCCGTTCCAGCCGTCGCGGGTGTCATAGGTGGCACGCCAGCATGAGCTACCGGTCTCGGGAGCCCACTTCCAGGGTTCGCGCACACCCCACTCGCACATATAGAACAGGATGTTGCGTCCCGAAGCCTTAAGTGCGTCGCCCATAGCTTTATAACGGGCCTTACAGGTTTCGAGGTCGTCGGGAGCGTTGCAGTAGTCATACTTCAGGAGATCCACACCCCATGAGGCATAAGCGTTGGCATCTGCCACCTCATATCCATAGGAGCCGAACATGCCGCCGCAGGTCTTTGTGCCGCCATCGGAATAGATGCCGAATTTCAGGCCCTTTGAGTGAGCGTAATCGGCGGCTGCCTTAATGCCGTTGGGGAATTTTGAGCTGTTGGCTGCGGGCGAACCGTCAGAGTTGCGCCATGAGGCATGCCACAGGTCGTCTATCACGAGGTAGTTGTAACCGGCATCCATGAGACCCTGGCTTACGAAGGCATCAGATACGGTACGTACCACTGATTCGGAGATGTCGCCCTGCACCACATTCCAACTGAGCCATCCCATGAAGGGCACGGGCTGGTCAAGCTCGGAGCTTACGGTGAGGGTGATGGGAACGATAGAGGTTTCGCCATTGGAGGTAACAAGGGCGTTATAGGTGTATTCGCCGGGCTCTTCCACGATACCTTCCACAAGGCAACGCTCCTCATTCCAGGTGAGGCCTTCGGGAAGTTCACCTACTGAAATCAGGGCGTCGGTGTCGCCTGCACGAAGTTTGTGCATGAAGCGCACGCCGGGCTGCGAGAACACGCGGGTGGCGCAGTTGAGATTTCCGGTCATTTCATCGTCTGTCACGATAGCGGGACGAGTGGAATTCTGCTCGACATATTCAAAATACGCATTGGCCACATCTACATGGTCGTTCGCGTCGCTGGCTCCCTGCGGGAACTCAAGTATGAGGAACTTATAGTCACGCAGATTTTCGGTGATGTCGATATACACAGGCTCGGCATCAAGGGCGCGGATGGTGCCCGAACCGATCTCCTTGCGATCGCCGTTCTGAGCCACGAGGGTCACGGAGTAGTCACACACGCCATGGGTTGAGTTGGCCTGTGCGGCGCTCTTCGTCTCGTCGTCAATGCCTATCACGGCATGGAAAGCGGTCACGGCGCCGTTGAGCTTAACATTCACCTTGGCGGTGGCATGCATACCCACACCGCTGAGATAAGTCTTGCCTTTCAGGCGCAGGGGGTTGCTGTCGATGCTCTTGTTGGCTTTTACCGTACCCCAACCGTTGGTTATCTTGGTGATGTCGAGGGAGCTCAGGGGCACAATTTCCTCACCGTTAGCTCCGCTCTCGGGAAGACGCACTACCGAGGGGTCGGGAATGTTGGAATACATCTCTGATTCGGCAATCACCTCCGGGGCAGTGCCGGAGTAATTGAAGCGTGCATCGGCCCACGCGCACTGGTCGGCCCACGCCTGCGCACCGGTGTTATACTCAAGCACGAGGTAGTCATAGCCTGTGACATCAAGGTCGAGCACCTTTGCCGCAGCATCGGTGCGACGAACTTCGCCCGTAGCCTTCACCTCAGATGCCTTATTCTTATAAAGAGTCACCTTATATTCGGCGATACCGTGGTCGGCGGCCTGCTTGGCATCATCATCGATAGCCAGCAGAGTGTGGAAAGAGGTAGCGTCCTTAAGGTCAATGACAGCCTTGGAGGGAGCGTGAGTACCCACACCGCTCATATAACGTACACCCTTAACCACAAGGTTTGCACCGAGAGTGGTTTGGTTGGCACGTACCTTGGTTTTGCCGTTATCGTCAAAACATGTGATCTCACTCAGGTCAAGTTCGCTGAACTGGATAATTCCGGGCCCCTGCGTGGCTTGGACCGTACTGGTGTAAGACGCACCCCATGCAGTATCGCCAACGAGTGACAATGCCGCACCGAGCACGAATGAAATGAAACTTTTTTTAGCCATTATTATTTATGTGAAATGATTAGTCAAGGTCTGGCATGATGCTTATCACGGTAGATTTATGTCAGAGATGCAAAGATAATAAATTTTACCCCCCCCCATAATTTTTCATGAATTATTTTTATATTTTTCTCAACTTGAAAATCAAACCCTCATTGACAGAAAAACAACAAGGAGACGCACCACAGAGGGGACATCTCCTTGTTGTAGTATGGTAAGTCACATCCGCATCAATTACCGGGCGCAATCAAGAGGCGGTGAGAGCGATATGATTCTGTGCGGCGATGCGACGCATATTGAGTATGGCGTAGCGCATACGGCCCAGAGCGGTGTTGATACTCACGCCGGTAGCTTCGGCTATCTCCTTGAAGGACATATCCTGATAGTAGCGCATCATCAGCACTTCACGCTGATTGTCGGGAAGAGCGTCAATGATACGGCGCACATCTTCACGAATCTGATTGTCAATCATCAGATCCTCGATATTGTCATCGCAAAGGTCACGTCGGTTGAGTACATCCACCTCCTCATTGTCGGCCGAAACAAGGTTCTCCGACTTCTCCTGACGATAGAAGTCAATGATAAGGTTGTGAGCTATGCGGGTGAGCCAGTTGGAAAACTTGCCCGACTCGCTGTAGCGTCCCTGACGTATGGTCATGATAGCCTTGACGAATGTCTCCTGAAAGATATCATCGGCTACATCACGGTTCTTTACGATAGAGTAAATATAAGAAAAGATGCGCGATTGGTGGCGCTTGAGTAATATATCGAATGCCTGACAGTTTCCGTCGGCATAAGCTTTCACCAGACGGTCGTCGGTGAGCTTAGTCAAGTTCTGCATTACAAATCTCGTTTTAAGTTAGAGTAGAGATGTTTCGATAGGCAGAGCAGTGTTTTTAAGAGTGATAAAAAGTTTAGTTAAGTTTGAGAAAGTTCGGGTCAAAAAGCCACATAACCAAAGGGGCGTTCCCGAGATATTATGCAAAGTTAGCAAATCTTCCCGAATCGTGCAATACC
>CAZNBC010000152.1:0-4203 GCA_964571125.1 uncultured Bacteroides sp. | reverse complement strand
ACCGTTGTCGGGAACTTTCTCAATAGCCATATTGATGTACTTGACGCCTTCGTTGGCAGCATCAACTCTCTCCTGTGATCCGGCTTCCTTCTTGAGGGCGAGACCACGGTAGCGACGGGCCATGTTATAGAGGTCGTTGGTCTTACCGAAGCCGGCATCGATATATCGCTTCATGGTCTCAACGGCCTTTTCGTTGTCACCTGCCTTTTCGTACACGGCTGAAAGGTCAGTGAGAATCTCGGGCTTGTCAGGGTTGAGTTCGATAGCCTTCTCGTAGTAAACTACTGCGTCATCTATCTTACCCTGCTCGCTGAGAGCCTTACCGAAGAGGATGTAGTCGTTGGCGATGAGCTGAGCATTGGGGTTGCGGAAGAGTTCCTGTCCGGCAGCTTCGGCACCTGCGAAGTCATTTTGGGCTACCTTGTCAAGCATAACCACGCGGTGCATGTAGAAGTTTGAGGGATCCTGTGAGAGCACACGGTTGGCGATTTCGAGTGACTTGTCGTATTCGCCCGCAGAGTAAAGCAGACCGGCATAGCGCTGTTCGTCGCTCTGGAAGTGGTTGGGGTTCTGCATGTATTTGCCATACTGGATACATGCTGAGCCGAACTGGTTGTTGTCGTAGTACTTCTCGGCGAGTTCACGCTGAGCAAGAGCGGAGTTGGGAGCCTTTTCGTTGAATTCTTCCAGCTTCTGAATAGCGAAGGGAGGGTTAACGTGGAAGTATGTGTTGGCGTACTTAACGTAAGCCTCACGGTTAACCTCGTTCTTGAGTGCATCCTGAGTGATGGCCATCTCGTAGAGACCAGCAGCATCACCGGGATTCTCGGAGGCAATCATATCACCCTGAAGCACGTAAACAGCAGCTTCGGTGTTCTTCGAATCCTTAAGTGCCTTGGTTATGTTCTGGTCAATCTCCTTAGCATACTTTACGGGGTCAACGTTGTAGTACGCACGGGCTACGGCTGCCATTACTGCTGTGTTCTTCTTGTCAAAGCCCTTGGCTTCCTTGAAGAGCTTTTCAGCACCGGACTTGTCGCCTGAACGGAGAGCGATTTCACCGAGGCCTACATAGTTGTAGGGATAGGTTGCTGAGGCGGCGATACCGTTGTCAAAGTTTGACTTTGCGGCTGAAGTCTTACCTTCACGAAGATCTATCTCACCGAGATAGTAGTATGACTCGGCCTTGTTGGTTGAAGCATCGTTGATAGTATTGTTGAGTATGGCTTTAGCCACATCAAGACGGCCGGCGTTGAAATTGTCAACACCGTCCTGATAACCCTGAGCTGCTGCGAAAAGACCGCATGACATCATCAGGGAAAACATAAACTTTGATTTCATGTCTTTGGTTGGTTTATTATTGTTTTTGTTTGAAATATTTCTTTTAAAGAGATGTAGGGAGAGCGGTGTATTCAGTCAAATCAATTGACATTCACAAACTGAGGCTGCACTGTGGCAGGGAGTACGCCGGTTAGCTGGATTATCTTCTGCCCCTTAAAACCGGTGACAAAGGAATAGAATCCATGTCCTACCGTGCCGCCGGCACCTGTAGAAATCATATATATAGAACGGTAAAGGGGGTAAGAACCGTCGAAAATATATGCCTGATAGGGCTTGAAAGACTTCAAGGTATCATTTCCTCTAACCTTGAGCACCTTTACACGGGTGTCGAAGTCAAGGTTGGTGGTATCGTTCTGCTCAAGCTGTGCGGCAATCTCCTCGCGGGTAACCTCGCGCTTGTTCATGTCGGCGCTAATCCAGCTCACACCTATGATGCCGATGGCGTTTTTATTATTGGCGACAGCCTCGAACACACCTTCGGGACTCTTCTGAGCATAGACATTGGCAGCGAAGTCTGCACCGTTGAGAAGTGAGTCGCGCATGTACTGCACTGTGCTCGAACCCTGATGGTCAAACACCACTTCTATATCTCCGAGCTTGCTGGGCTCCACCTCGTCCCAACTGGTGAGTTTGCCTGAAAGTATCTCGGAAATCTCAGGCTTGGAGAGCTCGTTGATTTCATTAGCGGGATTGACAATAAGGGCTATGGCATCAACAGCTATCTTCTGCTGACGTACCTGCTTCTTATGGCTCTTGAGGTAGTCGGTCTCCTTCTGAGTAAGAGGACGGGCAAGCACTGCGAGCTTGGCGTTGAAGTCAAGAAGAGAATCCACACACGCCTTCTCGTCAAGGTAGTAAGGCATGATGCTCGCTTGGGGATAGATATATTCGAACACGTCTATCTCCTGCGACATTATGTTCTCAAACGTAGCGTCACACACCATCGTGGCGAGGCCCGAAGTGGCGGTTGTAGTAGCTTTCTTGTCACATGAGGTCATAAAGGCACCCATGAGAAGCACCGCGAGAGAAGAGACCAGTATATTACGCAATTTCATTTCCATATACTTTTGGGTTACATACATCTGTCACATAAAGCGACTGAAGCAAAGGGCTTATCGGTCGGATTTGTCGTAAGGATTGGGATCGATACCGGCAAACTGACGGTAGCCACGCCAGATGCCGTATGCTATCAGCATCGCGCCGCCGGCCCACTTCACCCATGACCATGAGCCATAGAAAAGATTGTCGAAGAATCCGCAGAACAGCAGGAGTCCCATGCCGATGTACACGACTATCATCACGATTCCGAATATGGTGCGAAGAATACCGGGAGCTTTGCTACCGTTTGAATTAGTGCTCATAAACCAATGTTTTAAACGTTATCTATAAAAGTTTAACACACATGTTTTCCGATATGTTCAATGCATATCCATCGTATATGACTTCGACCGGTGATATCCATGAGCATATTGCCACGTAAAGTTACCAAATAATTTGCAACTCAACCTATGATGGGTTCAATTATTAGAGTCAATTAACCAATTTTTTCGTGCACAGAGGTGCTCACCATGCCTGACATTAGAGATAATTCTCTATCTTTGTCTATCCGAGCGACTGACTCAGCCTGTCTCTGTGAAAGAAATCTTTTAAAGTCACTTCTACTTCAGTATGAACAAACCGCTTGCCGAACGACTTCGTCCGCACACTCTTGAGGATTACATTGGTCAGACCCACCTCGTTGGACCTGGCTCAATTCTGCGTCGTATGATTGAGTCGGGCAACGTAGCGTCGTTTATACTGTGGGGACCTCCGGGAGTAGGCAAAACCACTCTTGCCCGAATCATTGCCAATACTACCGAATCGCCATTCTATACCCTTAGCGCCGTGAGCGCCGGAGTGAAGGAGGTGCGCGAGGTACTTGAAAAATGCCGGGCCGACGCGCGCAGTATGTTCTCCAAAGGTCGGCCTATACTGTTTATTGACGAAATACACCGTTTCAGCAAAAATCAGCAGGACAGTCTGCTCGGTGCTGTCGAAGACGGCACTATAACTCTTATCGGCGCAACAACCGAAAACCCGTCCTTTGAGGTAATTCGTCCGCTGCTCTCTCGAGCGCGAGTCTACACACTCTCTCCGCTCAACGAAGAGGAGCTTGACCAACTATTGCAGCGAGCCGTCACCACTGACGAGATACTCTCTTCCCGCCAGGTCACTATAGAACAGACCGCCGCTCTCTTCCGCTATGCCGGAGGCGACGGACGCAAACTTCTCAACATTCTTGAGCTTATCTGGCAGTCTACTCCGGAAAACGAGCCAATAGTCATAAACGACAAAATTGTTACCGACCGCCTGCAGGAGAATCCTGCGGCTTACGACAAGAACGGTGAGATGCACTATGACATTATCTCGGCCTTCATCAAAAGTGTTCGCGGAAGTGACCCTGACGCAGCAATATACTGGCTCGCCCGTATGGTCGAAGGAGGAGAAGACCCAGAATTCATCGCACGCCGCCTTGTCATACTCGCAGCGGAGGACATCGGCCTCGCAAACCCTAATGCGCTGCTGCTGGCCAATACCACATTTGATGTCGTAAGGAAAATCGGATGGCCTGAAGGACGCATACCTCTTGCCGAGTGCACTGTATATCTTGCTACATCCCCCAAAAGCAATTCAGCATACATGGCGATTGACAGAGCATTGACATACGTTAAGCAGACCGGCGACCTTCCCGTACCCCTCCATCTGCGCAATGCCCCTACCAGCCTCATGAAAGAGATTGGGTACGGTCATGACTACAAATATGCCCACGACTACCCCGGCAACTTCGTCAAACAGCAATTCTTGCCCGACCAAGCCGGCTAC
>CAZNBC010000151.1:0-4208 GCA_964571125.1 uncultured Bacteroides sp. | reverse complement strand
CGGAGGGGTGCGTCACTGTCGGCTTCGGCGAAGAAGCCTATCATCAGCATATCCTTGCGGCCAAACCACCATGTGCCCATCAGTTTCAGATCCTTAATCTCAAGGCCGGTCTCTTCCAGTATCTCCCTGCGGGCCGTCTCTTCTGCTGTTTCACCGGGAGCCATGTAGCCCGAAACGAGGTTGCGGTATACGGGGTGTATATAATTCTGTCGGAGCAGCAACACCTTCCCTTGTCGGTCATGTACCAGAGCGATGATACAGGTGGAGAACATCGGAAACCAAGGTTTGTCGCAGCGGGTACACCAGGGCACCGCGCCTTCGTCGCCAAGTACTCGGCTGTCAAGCAGGCTACCGCAATCGGGGCAATAGGTAAATTTCATATTGTATGGTAAGGGAGGTTTTAGTGTCAGAACAGGTCGCCCGACAGTGAGCGGGTGTATCTTTTCAGCTCTTTTTCGAGCACGGTTTCCGGGGTGGAGAGTATGGCCCGGCAATATGTGTCGCAGAGCTGATGGAAACGTGGCGAGTGGTTCATCTCGCTCATGTGGGCCAATTCGTGGCACACTACGTAGTCGCGCAGCGCCGAGGGGTAAAAGGTGAGGCGCCCGCTGAGGGTTATAACTTTGGCTGATGAGCAGGTGCCGAGGGTGGAACGGCCGTGTCCGATTCTCCATCGGCTCGGAGTCAGATGAAGCGTCCCGGCTATTTCCACAGCGCGGGGCAGCACTATGCGTTCGGCTATATTCGTGCCTACACGGGTGAGGAGCCTGCGCACGGCAGTCAGGGTGGATGGCGACGAGATGTCGAGGGCGGAGCCTATCGCTATGCTGACCTCGGGAAGTCGCGGATAGGCATATATCCTATCGGGCCGGGCTGACTGACGCGTGATGATTATGGTCACTCCATAGAATTCAATACGACGCCCGTCGTCAAGTAGATTCTCATGGGTGGCGGGACGTGATGCGAGCAGCTGGGGTGCCATATTGTTGATGGCCTGAAATATTTGCTCTCCGCTCAACGACAGAGGGGCTATGACGTGCACCCTGTTATCACGCCAGCGGGCGGTGACACTTCGGGAGTTACGGCGAAATTCGATGCCTATGGTTCCCAGGGTGGGATGGCTGAATAATCTGCTCATCGTCCGTCAACTCCCCAAAGCAGTTTGTTGCGCAAGGTCTGTATAAAGGTGTGGTCGGGAAGATGAACGAGATTGACCACAAACGGTGCCTTCTCGATATAGAATTTACGGTCGGGAAGGTATGCCTCAGAATGTCCGTCGACACTCATGAGGAAGCTGCCGGCGCGCGATGAGGCCGTGACGGTGAGTTTTACCGTGTCGGGCAATACCAAGGGGCGCATCGTGAGCGAGTGGGCTGCAATAGGCGACACCACGATACACGGTGACGACGGGGCCACGATTGGGCCGCCTGCCGAGAGGTTGTAGCCCGTGCTTCCTGTGGGGGTAGCCACGATAAGTCCGTCGCCGAGGTATTCGGCCAATGGTATGGGCGGGTTGTATCCTCCCGCCGGTGAGGTTATGCTGAGTTTCGCATCAACTGTAATCATTGATGCCGTGGTCCTTTTAAGGAAGGCTATATCATTGAGGGCATAGCGCGGTTCCTCCGATGGGTCATCTGTCGTAACCTGAAGCACGCTTCGGGCGCTTATGAGGTAGGAACGCGAGGCTATGCAGTCCAGTATTTCGTCAGTATCCTCAAGGCGGGCTGCAGCGAGGTAACCCAGATGCCCCGAGTTGATACCCATGACCGGAATCTCCGACTGTGCGGCCAGAGCGGCGGTGGCCAGGAATGTTCCGTCACCACCGATGCTGAGCATAAGGTCGGGGCGTTCGGGGTCTTCGTGAGAATTCAGTGTCGTGGCGAAGTCAGGCATAATGGCGCGCAGATACTCAAGAAACTCAGGCATCACGGCCAGACGCACATCGGGTAGTTCACTCAATCCCACGATGAGTGAGCGCAGATGGTCGATATGGGTCGACTGATAATTATTGCCGTTGACAAGTATAAACATGTGATGCTCAGGTGTTGATAAGGCGCATAAGCTCGTTGATGCGGTCGCGCATGGTGTCGTCATCATCGTCGCTGACTCCCGAGGTGGCCACGACGGTATAGCCGTAGCGTTCGAGTGAGCGTACCACCGTATCGGGATTGCGCAGGCCTACCCGCAGCGCCACCACAACCTGTCCCCCGTCTGTCCATCCCGAGGTGACATTGAGGTTGAGCAGATGAGCATCGCAATCCTCTACGGCACGGGCTATGCGTGAGGCGCTATAGTCCGTCGGATGACAGGCTATCTGCACTTCACATGTGTCACCCATCCGGGGAAAGAGTTCCTCAATGGTTCTGTGCGGCATCGCCGAGGTGGCGGAGCCGACGGTTATTTGCGGGTTATGACTATCTTTTGAGGCCAAATTGTTTTTGCGAGTGAGAGATTCTGACTAAATTTGCAATCCGTAAAATCGGAGTGCAAAATTACGGAATTATTTGACATCGTGTATTAGGTGACAGCCCAAAAGTCACCTGCCGTACATGAAAAAGAAACAACTTCATTAGACTGATGACAAATCTGAGCGTAAACATCAATAAGATAGCTACTCTGCGTAATGCCAGAGGTGAGAATCTGCCCAATGTGCAGTCTGTCGCTGCAGATTGCGAGCGTTTCGGAGCCGACGGTATTACGGTGCATCCCCGCCCCGACGAGCGACATATACGTCGTGACGACGTGTTCAAGCTGCGCCCGCTGGTCAAGACGGAGTTCAATATCGAAGGGTATCCGTCAGATGAGTTTATGGATCTCGTGCTTAAGGTTAAGCCCGAGCAGGTGACCCTTGTGCCCGACGCTCCCGATGCCCTCACTTCAAGTGCCGGCTGGAATGTCGTGGCTCACATGGAGTTCCTCACCTCGGTAATCGATCGTCTGCGCGAGGCCGGTATACGCACTTCAATTTTTGTGGACCCTGACGGTGAGACAATCCGTGCAGCCGCCAAGACCGGAGCTGACCGTGTGGAGCTGTTTACCAAGCCCTATGCCGACAGCTATGCCGCCGACCGCGAGGCTGCCGTGGCTCCCTATGTCGAGGCCTCCCGTGTAGCCCACAGCGTGGGACTCGGAGTCAATGCCGGCCACGACCTCAGCCTGGAGAACCTTGAATACTTCCACTCACAGGTGCCTTTCCTTAACGAAGTGTCGATAGGTCACTCGCTCATTGCCGACGCTCTCTACTATGGACTGCAGGACACTATCCGCCGTTATAAGGACTGCCTGAAATAAGGCCTCCTGCCGTTCTTCATTTATCTTATTCTCACTCGCTTATTATGTCTGTTCTTACCGTTATATCCAATTCGGTCATCGCCATGATTCAGAATGTGACCGAAGTAGTAGCCGACACCATAGCCGGTGTGGTGGCTCCTGTAGCCGATGCCGTAGCTCCGGCTGCTGCCGTAGCCGAAACCGTTCCTGCCGAGAGCCTCTCGATGTGGGAGCTGTGCAAGGAGGGCGGATTCGTCATGATACCCCTGGCGCTGCTGTCGATTATCAGCATCTATATATTTGTGGAGCGCGCCATTGTCATACGTCGTGCCGCGATGGAGGACCCTACGTTTATGAAGCGTATAAAGGATTATATCCATGACGGTGAGATAGAGGCCGCGCGACAGCTCTGCGTACGTACCGCCACCCCATACACACGTCTTATTGACAAGGGTGTAAGCCGCATTGGCCGCCCGATGAATGATGTGCTCGTGGCCATAGAGAATGTAGGTAACCTTGAGATATCGCGTCTCGAAAAGGGTCTGCCGTGGCTTGCTACAACCGCTGCCGTAGCACACATGATAGGCTTCCTCGGCACGGTTATAGGTATGGTCGAGGCATTCTATAACCTCGCCAGCGCCAAGACATCGGCCAATATAGACATACTTGCCGGCGGTATCTACGAGGCGCTCGTGACCACCGTGGCTGGTCTCGTGGTGGGTATCATAGCGCTGTTCGCCTACAACTATCTCGTGGCCCGCATCAATGGCGTGATGAATATGCTTGAGCGTAATACCATGGAGTTCATGGACTTGCTCAACGAACCGGTTTAATCTCCACCCATTCTACAGGCTGCTTATGGCTCTGAAACGACAACATAACATGATGTCACTCTTTTCGATGGCATCCATGACCGATGTCATATTCCTGCTGCTGAT